>CAZELC010000067.1:0-11370 GCA_964512865.1 uncultured Bacteroidales bacterium | reverse complement strand
AGCATATTAATATTAAAAGGAATTAACAGTACCTATTCTGAAAAAAAATCATTATATTATTATCAGACACCATATAGTATTTTTAACAAAAATGAACAATTACATATATGGAAGTTTGATCACGATTTGAAAACAAATGAATTTTGTTATCACAGGAAAATAAATTCAGAAGGTCTGCCTGATATCGAACACCCAATAATTAAAAAACCTAATGAATATCGTATTTTTGGTTTAGGAGATTCATTTACAGAAGGTGATGGAACGGACTTAGACTCCACATGGCTAAGATTTCTTGAAAGGTCTTTAAAAAAATATTCCTTGAAAAAAGACATTTCTTATTTTAATGCTGGCGTTTGCGGCAGTGACCCCTTTTTCGAATATCTTCTTTTAAAGAATCGCTTATTAAAATATAAACCTGATTTGATTTTTATTGCTATTAATTGTTCTGATATTTATGACATTTTGTCTAGAGGTGGAATTGAGAGATTTAGTAAAGATGGGACTCTCGTGTACAAAAAACCTCCCTTTTGGGAGCCTTTATTTGCAATCAGCCATCTTTCGAGACTATTTTTCTCTGCATTGGGTTATAATGAGTATTTTATTCAAGAAAATGAAAAAAACATAGAATTTGCAAATGAAAAAATAGCAGAATGCATTAATATGTTTAATGAACTTTCAAAGAAATCAGGATTCAAGTTAATTGTAATTATTCATCCTTGCAAATCAGAGTTTGAAGTAGATAAACCAAGCTTGTCTTCTGCTTTGGAAAAAATCAGAAAAGAGAATATTGAAGTGCTAAATATGTATGATTATTTTAAAGAAAAAGAAAATGTAAACAAATTTAATTATTCAAATCTTTTTTGGAAATATGATGGCCACCATAATGCCAAAGGTTATGAGCTTTTTGCTCGTGGCGTTGAATGGAAACTTAATGAAATGGGAATAATTGATTCGCTCAAAAAAGATTAAAAATTTGATTATTTTTGACATCTGAAAACATAACCGGTTATCAAAACATGAAAATCCTCGGCATCTCCGCATATTATCACGACTCGGCAGCAGTTATCACTGATGGCGGGAAGATTATTGCTGCAGCGCAGGAAGAAAGATTTACAAGAAAAAAACAAGATGCTTCATTTCCTGTCAATGCTGTTAAATTTTGCCTCGAATATTCCGGGTTTTCATTAAAAGAACTTGATGCTGTGGTGTTTTATGATAAGCCATTGCTTAAGTTTGAAAGGCTTCTTGAAACTTATATGGATCATGCACCTCATGGATTAAGCACTTTTTTGAAATCAATACCGGTTTGGATAAAAGAAAAAGTATTTCTGAAAGACTTAATAATGAGGGAACTAAAGGAAATTGAAAAAGTTAAATCTAAAGATATAACTCTGTTATTTCCTGAACATCATCTCTCACATGCTGCATCTGCTTTTTACCCTTCGAACTTTGAAGAAGCAGCAATTCTGACTCTTGACGGTGTCGGTGAATGGGCTACCACTTCAATTTGTTATGGGAATAAGAATAATATAAAAGTTCTAAAAGAAATTCACTTCCCTCATTCCATTGGGCTTCTATATTCTGCGTTTACTTATTTTCTGGGCTTTAAGGTCAATTCCGGCGAGTATAAGCTAATGGGTTTGGCACCTTATGGAATTCCAAATTCGGAAAGAGTTAAAAATTTCTGCGATATTATTAAATCAAAACTTGTTGATTTAAAACCTGATGGCTCATTTACTCTTAATATGAAATTTTTCAATTATGAGACAGGCCTGACAATGGTAAAGGAAAAACTTTGGGTCGAACTTTTCGGGTTTGGTTTGAAAAAAGAAAGTGATGAACTTAAACAGCATCATTGCGATCTGGCGATGGCAATCCAAATTGTTACAGAAGAAATAATTATATTGCTCGCAAATGAATGTAAAAGGCTTACAAATTCTACAAACATTTGTCTTGCCGGTGGAGTGGCCCTTAATTGTGTTGCAAATGGGAAACTTCTACGTTCAGACCTGTTTGAAAATATATTTATCCAACCTGCGGCAGGTGATGCCGGTGGAGCATTAGGCGCAGCTCTTGCAGCTAATTATATTTATTTTTCAGAGGAAAGAAAATTGTCTGAAAATTCTGATCAAATGCAGGGAGCATACCTAGGGCCGGAATTCTCTGATCTTTATATTGAGCTTGCTGTAAAAAAACACAAAGCTGTTTTTAAAAAGTTTGCCAAATTTGAAGAACTGGCAGAAAACGCCTGTGGCTTATTAACTGAAGGTAAGGTTGTTGGCTGGTTTCAGGGAAGAATGGAATTCGGGCCTCGAGCACTTGGTAACAGAAGTATACTGGGTGATTCCCGCAGTCCTGAAATGCAGAAAAAACTTAATTTAAAAATTAAATTTCGAGAAGGTTTCCGACCATTTGCACCCTCAGTTTTATCTGAAGAAAAGAGTAAATACTTTGAAACCACTACTGATTCGCCGTACATGCTTTATACAGCGAATGTCGTAAAAGATAGACGAAATAAACTCCCTGAAAACTATTATGAACTGCCGTTGTCAGAAAGATTGTACATTTTAAGGTCAGATATGCCTGCAATCACGCATATAGACTTTTCTGCAAGATTGCAAACTGTTCATAAGGATACAAACTACAGATATTGGAAACTAATTGATACCTTCCGTGAAAAAACCGGATATGGTGTAATTGTAAACACAAGTTTCAACGTTAGGGGTGAACCGATTGTTTGTTCACCTGACGAAGCTTACAGATGTTTTATGCGAACTGAAATGGATTATCTCGTGGTAGGAAACTTTCTCTTTTGTAAAACAGAACAACCTGATTTTGATAATATTGAGAAATGGCGTCAAGAATTTGATAAGGATTAAAACATAAATAATTCAGATATGGAAACATTAAGAGATCTTTGGGATTTTTTAAAAGAAAGAAAAAAGTGGTGGTTGCTGCCAATAATAATCGTGCTTCTATTAGTAGGTGTTCTGATCATTTTGGGCGGAAGTTCTACGATAGCGCCATTTGTATATACTTTATTTTAGAAAAATGAAGAGCAATCAGAAATATCTTACCATTCTTGCGTTATCTTCCGTTTTGGTAATTTTCTTTTTACTTACAAAGGTTATCTATCTTTTGTGGATATCAATTGCAATTTCCGTATTATCGGTCTTGTTTGAAAAATTTGCAACCGGGTTTAATTTTATCTGGCAGAAGGTCACAAAAGTAATTGCTTTTATTATCAATAATTTACTGTTGGGCATTGTATTCATATTATTTCTGACGCCAATTTCACTACTTAAAAAGGCTTTTGGAGGTAAAAGAAAATCAGCAGAAAACAGCTTTTTTGTCGATCGTAATTTTGAGTATAAACCCGGGGATTTGAAAAAAACCTGGTAGGGTTTAAATCTGTTTAGTTTCAATCCCCACGCATTTGGGCAATTCTCTTTAAAGGCTTTTCACTTATACGACATTTGACCTTTTCATAAGCACCACATCTTACAGCTGCTTTCACAAGGCAAAAAAGGAGTACGGATTTACCATATTTTCAGGGCGCTCCTACGGAGCTTCGGTTATTAATAAATATTGTTTTTATAACCAGTTTGCTGCTCTGCAGCAAATAAAGTAAATGGAACACTCATGGAAATACTTATGTGTCATTTGCTAAGTCAGCACTGTAGGGGCTAATTGTTTATAAAAGCATATCATTTTAGAAAGTTTAAGCTCCAGAGGAGCGACCTGATAATGATTGTAGGATCCTTTAGATTTTCCGTATTTATGGATTCAAATCCCTTTCGGAATTTCTTTTCATAAGCACTACATCTCTCCAGCTGCTTTCATCTGTAAGGAAGTATTTGTTTTTTCCAGTTCTCGACATTTCAGCAGTTCTCATATTAAAAAGTTTTACAATTTCGAAACCAAGCATCTGATTTAGTTCCTTGTGGCTATACCTTGTTTCCTCAGCAATATTACATTTTTTGCATACTATCTCAAAAAATTTCTGAGGGTATTGTCTTCGAGATTCTTCTATCATTTCAGGAGGCGGTAGAATATCAGCTATTACTACAGAATTATTTCCTTTCGGTATCAAAACATCGAAAATGTTCTTAGTGTTTTCTTTTTGCAAATAGTAGCTGATTCCTTCAAAAATAATAATTGAGTCTGCTTCAGGATTCCACGAGTTCTTTATTAGAAGATCTTTAAGTTTTTCTGTATCAGTAATATCGCATTCAATAAAATGAATTTTTTCATTATCAAATACTTCGTTATACAGCTTTTCCTTTTCTTTCATCAGGTCGATGTCTACATCAAAAATATCAATATCCGGGAAACATGAATGAATATCAAGGCTTAATGGTGCTAAACCAGCCGCAAGAACTATTATCTGATTAATGCTGGTGTTTTCTTTAAGTGCAAATTTTATAAGTTCCCAGACAGAGTATTTTCTATTGACAATTATTTCAGGATAAAAATCACAGACTTTATTACACTCATTAAAAACATCATCACCTTTTGAAAGGTCAAGCAGTTCAAGATATTTCTTAGAAAGCTCACCATTATAGCAAAGTCCTTTTGTCCATTTAAGTACCAAAGCAGAAGTAGGAGAGAGTTCCAGCATAATTTATTGATTTTGTGAGTTTTTATTAAGCAGGTCTGAGAATTTTCTCAAATTTATCATACCGTTTTCCGTCCAGTATTGCCTGGCGTATTCCATTCCTTCGGCATATTTTATTTTTGTTCTGGTAAGCTTGAAAACCAGCTCAGAAAAGTTGTCGCTGTCAACAGGTTTATTCCCGGAAAGGTATTCGTAAATATTTTCAGAAGCGATATTAATATCATTATTCAGTTTCTCAACATCGGTGAATTGCCCCGGCTTAAATGCCTGAGCAGCAATTGCCCCTAAACTTTTTACTCCAAGCGAAACCATCATTGCTTCAAGATATTTAAGGCTGCCATCTTTTTCAGCAATTGAGGTTTGAGTTCCGCCAGTGCTCATAATTGAAAACCCTATTTTTCCGGTAAGAGGAAAAATATGAAACCATAAACATAAACGATCCAAAAATGTTTTCATTTGCCCGCTTACATTCATAATATAATTCGGAGTTGAAAAGATTATCAGGTTGGCTTCTTCCATTTTCCTTTTTAACATTGGCATATCATCCTTTTCATCCTGTGGGCAATAACCTTTTGAAAAACATGTCATGCAACCCTGACAATAGTTTATTTTAAGTTTTGACGCATGAAAAAACTCGCAGGTAATTTCTTTATCTTTTTCGATAAGTTTGTCTGTTAGCAGTTTAACAGATAAATAGCAATTTGATTTTTCACCTTGCGGACTTCCGATAAATGCAAATATCTTTTTCATCAAATATATTTTATGCAAAGATACCATTTATTGAAATAAAAAAAGCTGCTCGGGGAGCAGCTTTTCACTAAAATAGTTATTTAAATTTAATTGGTAAAACCATTTTGGCAGATATATTTCCACCATTACTCCTGCCGGGCTTCCACTTATTTTTCATAAGCGCAACCACTCTGACTGCTTCTTCATCACAACCTCCGCCAATTCCTCTTACAACTTTTATATTGGTAATATCGCCATTAGCTTCAACAGTAAACTCTACATAAACGGTTCCTGAAATACCAGCCAGTTTTGCTGCTTCAGGATAAATGATATTCAAGATTAGAAAATTCTTCATAGCTTTTGTGCCATCAATATATTCCGGCATTTCTTCAACAACCTGGAACGCCGATGGTGCATCTTCAACAGATTCTACTTCGGCAGATGAAATTTTCATACACTGAACGCTTTGGCTATTCATGCTTGCTCCATAAGCTACACCTCCAACGGCATAATCGCTGACTTTATCAGGCAGTGGCAATGGTTGTTTAACTGTAGTTTGCTTGCCGCCAGCATTTCTTATAACAGAATCTATCGCGATAAAAGATGTGTAATTTGTAAGTAAATTGTATTTTAGACCTAGTGCGATTACCTGTTCTTTAATTTTATCATCAGATCCGTCATTATTCATATCATCAAGAATTCGGATTTTTTGTCTTGCCCATAAATATTTGAGAGCTTTATTCGAATTCATAGGTTTTATCTGACTTATATCTGCCATGAAGGTAAAATCGTCTTTTCCGGTTGCACCTGCAATTTTGATTTTTCCTGTTGCTTCTCCTTTCCACTTGCCAAAAATTATCAATGGACGTTCAGCAAGTAGATCAGGAACTGAAAGTGGTTCAATATCGTAAGCATTAAACCCATCATATTTTACAGTTATATCAGTAAGAACAGGGCTTTGAATATATTTTCTGAATTTTTCAGACTTTGTAGTTGCATCTGCTTCGTCAGTTACAATAAATGATTCACCCATTCCCGCATTGGCAATTCCTTCGATTAAAAACCTGTTAACCGAAGTACCAATTCCGAAAGCAAAGAAATTTGCCTTTGAAAGATTCTCTCTGATAAGTTTAAATGATTCCTTTTCAACATCAACATATCCGTCAGTTGCAATAACAAATGTTCTGGAGATACCTTTTTGTTTTTCAATTTTCATTGCTTCTTTTAGTGCCGGAAGTAATTCTGTGCCACCACCTCCACGTTGATTATCAATTACATTTATAGCGTTTTTAAGATTTTCATCTGTTGCAAAAACAGATTGTGGAGCAAATACTGTTGATCCTCCTGCAAAAAGAACAACATTAAATTTATCCGTCGGGCGAAGATTACCTACTAGATTTTTCAAAAGTTTTTTTGAGGTTTCTATCGGGTAGCCATACATTGAACCGGAAACATCCATAATAAAAATATACTCACGTGGAGGAATCATTTCTACAGTCGGTCTTGCCGGAGGCTGAACCATTGCAAGAAAAAAGTTCTCTCCGCCGTTTTCACCTTTATAAAGTAAAATTCCGGACTCTATTTTATTATCCGCCAGTCTGTATTGAATTATTACATCCTTGTTTCCGCCACCTGATTCTGAAGCTGAAAGCTTAAGGTTCGCAGTTGCAGGATTATCATAGTTGATATTCATCTGATGGGAAGTGCAGCGAACATCTTTAATTGCCATTCCTGCATTTATACTTACTTTAAAATCAAAAATATAGGTCGGTTTTTCTCCGGCATGAGTATAAGGATTTGAAACCCATTTATCATCTGCCGAAGCTGTTGCTTCATTTTTATTTGAGTATCGTGGACCAACAACTGTGGGATAAACAAATTCGTAAACACCATCTTCAGGAATTAAAAGTTCTGTATAGCACATTTCAAGGCTGATAGTATCGCCCGGCATAATGTTGGCCACATTCATCTGAAAAACATTCGGTCTATCCTGTTCAAGTAGCGATGCTGATTTTCCCTGATTTTTTGCTTCTTCATAATTCTGGCGAGCCTGCTGTTTTTCCTCAATTTTTGCAATTAACAGTCTGTTGCCAACTTTCATTCGCATAGAATATACTGCTGCTCTAGTTGAAGCAGGAAATATGTATATCGCTTCAATTGGTTTTTTCCCTGAGTTGACGTAGACCTGCCTCACTGTAACGTCAGCAATTACACCTGCTATATTTACATCAGCAGTTGTCGCTTTTAGTGGAAGCTGTTCGTTTTCAGCACCTTCACATTTAACAAAAAAATAGGGCGATAAGGTTTTATCTCCATCTTTGTCATTATCGCCTGAAATTTTTCCGTAATAACTACGGGCATTCATATTATTCCCGTAAAGAGATTTTTGATAGAAAAAACCTGCAGAGATTATTAGCAGGGTGAGAATGGTCACAGTAATTATTACTGATTCCTTAAAAAACCTTGGTGTTTTCATAATAATTTATTTTAAAGGGTTAACAAAAAAAAAGGAACCTATAGAGAATGAAATTTTAATTATTCCATAAAACAGATCTTGAAAGTATATCAGAAATACTCCTTTTTATAACCCGAAACAGTTTTCGGTATGCAAAACACAGTTAAGAGTTAGATAAAAAAAGTTTTGGGAGCATTTTATATTTATATGCAGTTTTTTAAAAAATGTATTTATTTTTGAAGAAAACCTGATTTAATGAAAGTAATAGAACTCCATAAAGACATCATTAGTTTCTGCGAACAAAATGCAGATGAGGCAATTGTAAGGAAATATTCGAGATATTTCAAAGAAGGCTATAATGCTTACGGTTTAACTGTGGAAAAGTTAAACAGCATGGTTACTCATATAATGAGCGAAAAAGGGATAAGCCTTAAAGTTGTTTATGATCTTTGTCTTTTACTTGTTAAAGGTGAAAAATATGAGGAGACAAGTTTTGCTATTCTTCTATTGACTCAATTCAAAAAGCAGTTTGATATAGAAACATTTAACCAGATTTCAAAATGGTTTGATGCCGGAATAAACAACTGGGCGCATGCTGATGCATTATGCGGTGAAATTTTATGGGAATTATTGAGAAAGAATATTATCGTAATGGATGATTTCAACGATTGGAAAACAGCCACTAATAAATTCAAACGCAGAGCAGTTCCTGTTTCGCTTATAAAACCAATGAAGAAGGACACCAAATACTCGCAATACTATAAATATCTGGATTCCATGATGATGGATGAGGTCAGGGAAGTTCATCAGGGGATTGGATGGTTCCTTCGTGAAATTTGGAAAAAGAATCCTGTTGAAACAGAAAAATTTCTCCTAAAATGGAAAAATAAATCCGCCAGACTAATATTTCAGTATGCTTGTGAGAAAATGACGGCTGAAAAGAAAATACTATTCAGAAAAGAAAAATAGTCAGTACTATTCTCTCCAAAGTATACCTAGTCTCATTTCGGGTTATTATCAGGACGAATAATCCTTAATCAGCAAAACTCTTAATTTTATTTAAGTGCTTTTTCAATCGGTAAAAATAAATTTATTAACTTTGCCTTTAATTATTTTTTGCATAAAATAAAATTCTAACATATTAAATTATAATTAATTAAAATGGAAAACAAGAAAAATTTCGTTACCTGTGATGGTAACTATGCAGCTGCTCATATTGCTTATATGTTCAGTGAAGTTGCGTGTATTTATCCTATTACACCTTCATCAAACATGGCGGAAAATGTTGACGAGTGGGCTTCTTTAGGGAGAAAGAATATTTTCGGTGAAACTGTTGCTCTGTCAGAAATGCAGTCAGAAGCAGGTGCTGCAGGCGCCATGCACGGGTCGTTACAATCTGGAGCACTTACATCTACTTATACAGCTTCTCAGGGATTATTATTAATGATACCAAACATGTATAAGATTGCCGGTGAATTATTGCCGGGAGTTTTCCATGTTTCAGCCAGGTCGATTGCTGCTCAGGCATTATCAATTTTTGGTGATCATAGCGATGTAATGAGCACACGCTCATGTGGATTTGCTTTGCTTGCAACAGGTAGTGTACAGGAAATAATGGATATTGGAGGTGTTGCACATTTGGCTGCAATAAAATCAAGAGTTCCTTTCCTGCACTTTTTTGATGGATTCCGTACTTCACATGAAATTCAAAAAGTTGAAGCTCCTTCAACAGAAGATATGGCAAAACTTCTTGACTGGGATGCTTTGAAAAAATTCCGTGAAAATGCACTTAACCCTGAACATCCGGTAACAAAAGGGACTGCACAAAATCCTGATATTTATTTCCAGACACGTGAAGTTGCAAATAAATTTTATGATGCAGTTCCTGATATTGTTGAAAATTATATGCAGGAAATTAAAAAGCTTACCGGTCGTGAGTATCATCCTTTTACATATTATGGCTCTCCTGAGGCTGAAAACATAATTGTTGCAATGGGTTCAATAACCGAAACAATAAAAGAAGTTATCGATTATCTTGCAGCTAAAGGTGAAAAAGTTGGTCTTCTTACCGTTCATCTTTACAGACCTTTTTCAGAAAAATATTTTATGAAAGTTTTACCGAAAAATGTAAAACGCATTGCTGTTCTTGACAGAACAAAAGAACCTGGAGCAAACGGAGAACCATTGTATCTTGATGTTAGAGACATATTCTACAATAAACCAAATGCTCCAATGATTGTTGGCGGAAGATATGGATTAAGTTCTAAAGATACTACACCTGCAATGATGTTGTCGGTTTTCGAAAATCTGAAAATGAATGAACCGAAGAATCATTTTACAGTTGGTATCGTTGATGATGTTACCTTCCTGTCATTACCAATATTACCGGAAATAAGCGTAACAACAAAAGGAACTTTTGAAGCGAAGTTTTTCGGACTTGGTGCTGACGGAACTGTTGGTGCTAACAAAAATTCCATTAAAATTATTGGTGAAACCACTGATAAATACTGCCAGGCATATTTTGCTTATGATTCTAAAAAATCAGGAGGTTTTACCGCCTCTCATTTAAGATTTGGTGATCAGCCGATACGCGCACCTTATCTCGTAAGTACACCTGACTTTGTAGCATGTCATGTTCCTTCTTATCTTGACAAATATGATATTCTTAAAGGATTGAAAAAAGGTGGTGTCTTTTTGTTTAACAGTATCTGGGATGCAGAAGAAACAAAAAAACGCCTTCCTGACCACATGAAGAA
Source organism: uncultured Bacteroidales bacterium (assembly GCA_964512865.1). Taxonomy (GTDB): domain Bacteria; phylum Bacteroidota; class Bacteroidia; order Bacteroidales; family CAIWKO01; genus CAZELC01. The sequence continues at coordinate 812 of CAZELC010000067.1, read as the reverse complement.
ATACATGGCACAGAATGAAATTCAGTTTTACATAATAAACGCTACAAAAATTGCTGAAGAGATTGGTCTTGGAAACAGAACAAATACAATTATGCAAACTGCATTCTTTAAGGTTGCCAATGTAATTCCATTTGATTTAGCTGTTGACCACATGAAAACTGCTATTAAGAAAACTTATGGAAGAAAAGGTGAAGAAATTGTTAAATTAAACATTGCTTCAATTGAAAAGGGCTCTGAAGTTGAAAAAGTGGAAATTCCTGCTGAATGGGCAAATATTGAAATAAAACCAACTGTTGATACAAGAGATATCCCCGAATTCATTAAAAGAGTTGTTGAGCCGATGAATGCAATGAAAGGCGATGATCTTCACGTTAGTGAATGGCTTGGAAGAGAAGATGGAACTTTCCCCGCAGGTACAACTGAGTATGAAAAAAGAGGTATTGCCGTTAACGTTCCTGAATGGCAACCAGATGCATGTATTCAGTGTAACCAGTGTGCTTATGTTTGCCCTCACGCAGCAGTTCGCCCATTTGTGTTGGATGAAGCAGAACTTAAAAATGCACCTGCCGGAACTAAAACTGTAAAAGTTAATGGTAAAGGTCTGGAAACATATCAGTTTAAAGTTCAGGTAAGTGTTTTGGATTGTACCGGATGTGGAAACTGCGCCGATATTTGTCCGTCAAAAACTAAGGCGTTGGTTATGAAACCACTTGGTTCTCAGGAATCAGAAATTGGAAGATGGGATTATTTTTCAAAACATGTAACTTATAAAGATAATTTATTCGACAAATACCTTAATCTTAAAAACAGCC
>CAZELC010000066.1:0-11440 GCA_964512865.1 uncultured Bacteroidales bacterium | reverse complement strand
TCAACAAGTTATTTTGATTGCTTGCTTTTAATAAAACCGACTAACTTTTGAAATAAAATATAATATTTAATATTTTTGAAAAATAAATTTAGGAATACCAGAAGAGATTTTGACGATTCATAACATTAATATTTAATTCTATGGATATCATTAATAAATACAATGTCCTGAAAAATGAAGTTTCTGAATTTCATGATAAACTCCTAGAACATTTAAAGGATAAACCTTATGCTTTGCAACATTATAAAGGAATAGCAATCCTTTATAGTAATTTAATGTATCAGCCAAAGGTAATGCTCATAGGAATAAACCCTGGTGGTGGCAATTTTAAATGGTTTGATAAACCCGTCAACAATTTTGACCCATTAAATAAGTTGGAATATTTGGATTACAAAGATGATGAGTATTACAAAATGGCAACACAAACAATTAAACTGTTTGATATGGCTGGCGCAAACGATATTTTACTTAAAAGTACCATTAAATCTAACTTTTATTACATTGCTACAAACAATGCAAATGATTTATATTTAAATCTTATTGGTAACTGTGATAAAGAAATTCAGGACGAATTTTATGCAAATTCAAAAAAATGGACAAAAACCTTAATTGATATAGTTGAACCAAAACTAATTATTTGTGAAGGGCTTGGTGCATTAAAGGAGCTTTCCAAATCAGTTATCGAAAATCCCCAAGTTATTAAAACAGATTTTTTTTACTTATCAAGCTATAATAAAACCGATATTCTTTGTTATAAAAGGACAAGACGTAGCTATATTCATAATATTGAAAGAGTTGCTGAAAAGCTTACAGAATTATTATCAAAAATAAATTAGCAAGGCCGAAAACAATATATAGTAGGCAAATAATGATCTTATTATTTAAACAACTTTTTTATTTCGAGTTTTATGGAACTCATGGGCTATTTTCAAGGTATCCAGTAATTCCCACAAAACAAAGCCATCAGTCAAAAGACTGATGGCTTTTATGTTTTATAAATTAAACAGCGAAATTTATTTCGTCTGTTGAATGCATAAAACATATAGCCTGCGAAGCAGGCTTTGTTTTGTAAGCCTCCCCGCCATGGATCATCCGCCGAAGGCGGATAATCCAGTAACACCCACAGGTTTCAGGGAAACCAAAAATAAAAGTTTTAACATGGTTTTAACAAAAAAGTATTGTTTTGATTATGAAACTGTTTTGATTTATTTTTCAAGTCTGTTAAGCATTAGTCTGTTCTTGGCTAATTGTATCATTGTTTCGCTTATTTCTCCGTGATATTCATAGTCTTTACTTAGCCTTCTATAACTTTCAAACCAAGAAAAAGTCCGTTCTACCACCCATCTTTTCGGCATCACAACGAACCCCTTATCATGGTCACTTCTTAAGACGATTTCTATTACATATCAGGATTATCCATTTTTTCATACTTGAGGGCTATATGTATTATCCTCTAGCTCGGATTTGCAACCCGAGAATATGCCAAAAACAAATATAAACTTTTTACTGTTTGGTAATATTGTTAATGCTGGTAAATTGCGCATACACATTATTGCACAGATTACAAATCCGCGCAATCGGTTTTTTAATTATAACCGTTAACTTATAAAAGGTTGCCGTTAACTGATTTGTGCTTTACATACATATATTATTTATCTATTTTTATTTTCAAGCAAACACTTTTTAACAAGTTTTCTTGCATTAGTCCGAAATAATTACAAAATTTTGTAGCAATTTTAAAAGGGGTAAAAGATTTTACAATATTTTCAAATAAAAACACTATTATGATAAAAATTATACCTATTACTTTATTATCAATAATACTTTCAAATTTTCTTTTTGCACAAAAGCAAGACTCTATTAAAAAAGATTTTGGGAAAAATTATATCGATATCTCCGTTTTGCCAAAATATGAGAACAATCACCTTTTTGTTAAAGTGAAAAATGACTTTAACTACAATATTATTTATAATAAGAATAAATTTGCTGATAGAAAAAGCGGGCAATTATTGAAAGACGCAGTAAAAGATAACAAGATTAATAAAATTGAAAAAACATTTAAAATATCGAAGAATAAAAGCCTTTCTAAAGTATATACAATTAGCTTTAACGATTCAGAAAGCAATATTGATAAAATAATTAGCGATTTTAATCTGTTAGGAATTTTTGATTACGTTGAAAAAGTCCCGCTTTACTATTCATTATATTCTCCGAATGACTATAGTATAGTGTCCCAGACATATCTCTCAAAAATCAACGCTCCAGGCGGTTGGGATATAACACAAGGAAGTTCGGCTATTAAAATTGCCATTATTGATGATGCAGTTAAAATCACACACAATGATTTGAAAAATAAAATATGGACTAATACAAACGAAATTCCCAATAATAATATTGATGACGATAACAATGGATATATTGATGACTACAAGGGATTTGATGTCGCCAACAATGATGGGGATGTAAATCCTCCTATTACGGCAACGAATACTTATTTCACACATGGCACTCATGTGGCTGGTATTGCAGGAGCCGAAACCAATAACGGAACTGGAGTTGCATCAGTTGGCTATAAATGTTCCATAATTCCAATTAAATGCAAAGTTGATTCAACATATGGTTCTTCATTGCAATTTCCTTATCTCGGGGTAGAATATGCTATCACTCAAATGCCTGACGTAATAAATATGTCGTGGGGCGGTTTTGCATTTTCAAATACATATGAACTATTATTCAAGGCTGCACACGATACCGGAATTGTTTTAGTTGCAGCAGCAGGTAATACTGGTACTGACATAGCTCTCTTTCCAGCATCATATAATTTTGTTATTAGTGTTGGCTCAACTAATTTGAATGATTGCAAAAGCATGTTCTCCTCTTATGGGAATAATCTTGATGTAATGGCACCAGGAGTTAATATACTTAGCACTTTGGCAGGAAGCAACACCTCATATGGAACAATGTCGGGTACTTCAATGGCAGCTCCTATTGTTAGTGCAATTTGCGCATTAATAAAATCGAACAATACAGCAATGACTCCCGATGAGATTGAACTTTGCTTAAAAGGTGGTTGCAACAATATCAACTGGGAAAACCAATCATATATCGGAAAAATTGGCGCTGGCAGAGTTAATGTTTTAGGTGCAGTTACATGTAGCGAAGCTCCTCCCGGACCAATTATCTGCAATGGTGGTAATGGGGTGTTTGTTTGCCAAGGAAGCTCTTATCAATTTTCTGCTTCAAGTTTAGGCTTAAATGCAACTTCATGGTACTGGCAGTTTCCTGGAGGAACTCCTTCAACTTCAACTGACCAAAACCCAACAATTACATATAATATTCCCGGCAGCTACGATGTGATATTGTCGGGTTGCAATCAATATGGTTGCGACACTATTTTATTTGCAAATTTTGTTACAGTAGGTTTTCCGTCAGCACAAATGAGTGCCGATAATATTGGAACTGTTTGTAAAGGAAGCGCTGCTTACCTTGACGTAAGTTTTACAGGGAGGCCACCTTTTACAATTATTTATACTGACGGAACTACACTTGATACAATTAATGATATTACAACCGGCCATTTTGAAATTATGGTAGTTCCACAAACTCCAACTACTTATTCATTAGTATGGATGCATGATGCAGATTGTATCGGTGGCGTTAGCGGAAGTGTAACTTTTAACCCTGTTGAATGTGGTGAATGTTCTAATACCGATTTTGAATTTGGCAATTTTGTTACTTGGCGTGGAATGCTTGGCAAATGTTGTGGTGACTCAAATTTTACTTATGGGATGATACCTGAACGTCAAAAGATAGTCAGTATTCCTGGCTTTGATTCATACTCAAATAACACTGTAACGCAACTAGCTCCAAACTCCGGGCATTTTACTGCCAGGCTTGGTAATTATTTTGTTGGTGGAGAATCAGAAAAGCTTGTAAAAACTTTTCTTATAACCCCCGATAATGCTAATTTTACATACCAATATGCTGTGTTTTTAGAAGATCCTCCTGGCCATTCGCATATTAAAAAACCAAAATTCCAAGTTGATATATTTGATGAAAACCATCAGCTCCTCCCTGACCAATGTGCTCATTACGAAGTTACAGCTGGTCCCGAAACCGAAAGTTGGATTCATAACGGGCTAGTAAGATATAAAGACTGGAGCACCGTTTCAGTTGACTTAACACCATATTTAGGACAAACCATTACAGTTGAATTTAAAACCGAAGACTGTGGATTACTTGGCCATTTTGGCTATGCTTATATTGATGCTTATTGTGGTCCAATGACAATTGCTGTTAATGATTTCTGCGAAAATGCCGATTCAATTTCAATTTCGGCTCCTGTTGGCTATGATAGCTATCTATGGCATCCGGGCGGCGATACATCTCGCACAATAACAATTGTAACTCCTATTGATGGTGATTCAATTTCGGTAACCATGCAAAACGAAATGGGATGTAATTCAAGCTTAACTCACATATTTCATAGTTTACCTAAGCCAATACCAATAATTAGCAACGATACTACTATTTGCTTGCAAGACACAGCTTACCTTACTTGTTCTGGCGCTGGACAAGGCGGAACATATAGCTGGACTTCAAACCCTCCGGGATTTCAATCAAACCATCAAAGCATTGTTGTTAGCCCCGAGGTTTCAACTACATATTCAGTAAAAATTATTAATTCAAATGGTTGCGCAGCCGACTCACTTGCAAAAGTTAGGGTTACAGTTAACGATTCGCTGCATTTTGATTTAGGTCCTGATAAAGAATTTTGCACCGGTGACAGTGTTATACTTATTGTTGACACAATAAGCGGTAATTATTCATGGACATCTTACCCTCCGGGATATAACTCAGACTCAAACTATGTGGTACTGCATCCTCAATATCAAAGCACCGATTATATCCTTACTATAGATAACGGGCATTGCAATTACACCGATAAAATAAACCTGCATCTATATGATTATTTGTATTTACACCCCATAACAAAGGCTTACTATTGTACAGGAAATAACTCAATAACTCTTTCGGCTCCACCAAATGTTAATAATATTCTGTGGATAGAAACAATGGATACAACTAATGACATTACTATTAACAACCTTGTTGAATACAGTATTTATTCTGTTTCATTTGTTTCCGCAGTAGGTTGTTTAGATACTTTAAGATATATACTTCAAAAAATCCCTGATCCTATTGCTAATGCAGGTCCAGATACATTTTTATGCAAAGGGTTTGTTGTTCCCTTAACTGCATCTGGAGCAAACACATCTAATGGAACTTATGAGTGGACTTCAATTCCGCCGGGATTTACTTCAAGCGATAATACTATATACCCATCGCCTGAAGACACTACTCTTTATATTGTAAAAGTAACCAATGGACCAGATTGCACTTCGCCACCATCGTTCGACACAGTAAAAGTAAATGTTATTGCTTCTCCAGTTTTTGAACTTGGCGACGATATTGTATTATGTTATGGCGACAGCATTACTTTAACTGTTAGTGTTAAAGATGGTTTTGACTTTTGGACTTCCGACCCCCCTGGGTTTTTGAGTAACGACACTACCGTTGTATTAAAGCCACTTGAACCTACTATTTACTACTTAACTGTAAATACTAGTGTTTGTACCTATTCTGATTATTTAAAAATAGATCTTAACTACGGATCAATGCATCCAGATACTATACTGGTAAATTACTGCAAATACGATTCTTTAATAACAATATCGGCTCCTGAAGGATTTATGGAGTATTTTTGGCAATCGACAGGTGATACTACAAGAACAATAACAATTAGCGATAACGAACCGGAAAATATATTTGTTGTGCTTTGTCGAAATAGTTTAACAGGATGTAACGATACCATCATTTTAAAGTTAAACTCAGGTTTATCATTGGCACCACCAAAAATTGAGATATCTGATACTGTTATTTGCAAAGGTGAAATTGTAAGTTTATCTATTGATAACCAAAGTTCGGCATTTGTTTCGTGGTATTCGTCAATTGATACAACTTGCCAACATGGAGCGGATATTTCTGTTTCGCCAGACTCATCATTAACTTATGTTTGCCTTATTAATAAAAACGGATGCATAGGCTCCGACACTGTTAAGATTGAGATGAAAAACAAACCGAATTTTAATCTGGGCAACGATACTACTCTGTGTTTTGGCGATTCAGTTATTTTAAAACCACTAATTAACTTCGAATACTATGCTTGGTGGGATAATACTACTGATTCTGTTAAAGTTATTAAAACATCAGGAACTTACTTTTTTGAAGCTAAAAATGGAGATTGCTCATTTAAAGATGAAGTTAATATTATTGTATTGCCCGAAGTTATCCCTTTTACTGTTCCAAATGTTATAACTCCAAATAATGATGGGAAAAATGATTATATGGAAATAGCCGATCTTAAAACCGAATTTTACTCTATAACCATTTTTAACCGTTGGGGTGAAATGGTTTATACATCTACAAAGGTTGACGAAAAATGGTATGGCGAAAAAGACGGGGTGAAATTAGCTGACGGTACTTACTTTTATGTAGCAAAATACAAATCAATATGCAGTCAAAAGGAAACTGAGAGCAAAGGCGTGATAACTATTTTGAGATAAATTATACTTCGACTGAATGAGTTTGCAGAAACTTTCAATCTCATTCGCACAGCATTACTGTTGCTAATCAGCTTTGCTTTTTGCAAATCTTTAAGCATTAGTATAACAGAACAGCTTACTTTCGGAAAATTTTTCATTTTTTCAGCTCGATTTATAAATACCTTTTTATTTGCAAAACAAACTTAGAAAAAAATATTTTAGAGCTCTGAAACATTTGATTTTTAAATCAGAACCGGGAAAGAATTAAAAAAGCACCTACCCAATAACATTTCCATCAAATTGGTTTTTAAATAGTGAAAATGCCAAATTATTTACTATAAAAAAGGGTAACCCAAATTTTCGTTTTTGAAATTAAAAATTAAAAATTATTTAAATACTTAAGTACAACTCTTTTAATAAGTTCTATGGTTTCGTAATCCCGGAGCCAGTATAAATCATATTAATATATTTATTAGCAATTCATAAATATTGAAAAATATTGGTACTTTTGCTTTAAAATTGTGGAAAATGTCCATTTTCCCAAAACTATTTTTAACTAATAAATTGTCTTATGAAATTAAAAAATTTACTTTTTTGTTTTTTCGCCATTGTAATGCTTGCATCTATCGAAAGTAGCGCACAAGTGGTTTTTAGTGAGGATTTTGATGGTATTCCCACACCCACCGCAGGAGGCGCTGGAACCTACGCTTTTCCTAACGGTTGGTTTTTAAGGAATGTTGATAACAGAACACCTGCAGGACAAGTAGCATACGTTAATGAAGCATGGGAACGAAGAGAAGACTTCGCTTTTAATGTAGCTGACTCTGCTGCATTTAGTACTTCATGGTATTCTCCTGCTGGCGCTGCTGATGATTGGATGTGGACACCAATGATAGCACTTCCTCAAAATTGCGTATTAAGCTGGAATGCTGTAACTTACGATGCCTTATATCAGGATGGATACGAAGTCCGTATTATGACTTCTGGCCCCCCAACAGGTGGCACTGGTGTTATGGGAAATCAAATCACCAATTCAACTGTGATATTTTCTACCTCAGCAGAAGCATCATCATGGACAAGTCATTCTGTAAACCTATCAGCCTATGCAGGACAATCTGTTTATATTGGTTTTAGAAACAATTCTAGTGATAAGTTTCTTCTCTTGATAGATGATATTAAAGTTGAAGTGCAAATTAATTATGATGCGCTGGTTACAAAACCTGAATTCATGAGCGAATATACAGAAATTCCTTTCCAGCAGGCAGTTCCGATTCCTTTAACAGCTAGTATCAAGAATAAAGGACTTCTTAACTTGACATCTGTAATGCTTAAAACAAATATATATGATGCCGCCCATTTACTTGTTGTATCTAATTTAAGCCCTGCTTTCGCTACTTTGAAGCCTGATTCAGTAAGAGTTTTTAATAGTGGTTTTTTCACTCCGTCCACAGCAGGAAATTATACTTTTGAATTTGTACCTGTTGCTACTGAAACAGATATGAATCTATTAAACGATACCGTTAAAAAAACATTAATTTTTACAGATACAGTATATGCCCGTGATTTGGGTTCAACTACTGGAGGTATTGGCATTGGAGCCGGTAACGGAGGATACATTGGCAATCAATTCACCATCAATACCGCAACCAGCCTGAGATCAATTACTTATGGCGTGAAAAGAGGATATTTGGGAGAAAAAACAGCATGTGTGGTTTGGAGCACAACCGGAGGAATTCCAAGTACAATAATTGCATCAACAGATACAATAATATATCCTACCATTGACCCTGCATTATTTACATTGCAAATTCATGACGGTCCTGTCAATTTAGCGCCGGGAGATTATGTTTTTACTGTTGTTGAATTTGACAGCACAGTTCAAATAAGCCAGACAGCCGACATATTTACTACTGGCAAAGTATGGGTATATTGGCCTACAATCCCGTCGGGAAACTGGACTAATGTAGAAGCTTTTGGCGGAAGTTTTTCAAAACCCTGTGTTATAAGACCAAATTTGTATAAATGCCCTATTATATCGGGTAGTTTTTCAGTTATTCATTCAACGTGCGCATCATGCACCGAGGGAAGCATTTCTTTCACTCCTTCCGGAGGCATTGAACCTTATACATTTTTATGGAGTAACGCAGCAACCACACAGAATATCAGCGGATTAATACCCGGCAAATATATAGTTACTGTTACCGACGCAATGCTTTGTACATATAAAGATAGTGCAGTTGTAGAAAATACCGTTGGAATAAAAGAAATAAGTTCCACATTTCTCATCTCGCCTAACCCTAATAATGGCTCATTCAGTGTAATTATTGACAATTATACAGGGAAAAACGGGAAAATTGAGATTTTCAGTATTATTGGTGAAAAAATCTTTGAAACAAAGCTAAACAATACAGGTAGCATAAATCAGAAAATTGATATCGGCGAGATCGCTCCCGGAGTTTACAATATGAGATTGACAGATGATCAGAAGTTTATTACTAAGCAGTTGATCATTCAGTGATGTAAAAAAATGATTTCTTTTTATATTAATAAAAACAGCCACAGGGGATTCTCCTATGGCTGCTTTTATTTAGTTATTTAATATTATTGACAATCTAATCCTGCAATTCAAGAACGGTGAGCAAGTTTGTAAATATTATTGCCGATATAATTAGAATATAGATGAAAATGACACTGTTTGATATGTGATTTAAACTGAAAAAATATTATATGGATAGCTTTAATAATGAATTTTGAATGAAATATTGCAGAAATGAAATTTAAATATCTATTAATCATTATTTTGACCTCGATGAAAAGTATGGGTCAGGCACCAACTGTTGGTCTTATTCAGCATTCTTATGGTAGTCTTGATGATGGTTATGTACTTTTCGCTCCAATAATTTCTACCACTACTTATCTTATAGATAAATGTGGCCATAAGGTACATAGCTGGAGTTCTGATTATCAGCCCGGACAGTCCGTTTACCTTTTAGAGGACGGAGAACTATTGCGTAGTGGGATATTAAACAATAATGTTTTTTATGCCGGCGGCCATGGTGGAAATATTGAAAAACTTGATTGGAATAGCAATGTAATGTGGAGCTATCAGGTTTCAGATTCATTCAAATGTCAGCATCACGATATAAAACCAATGCCAAATGGGAATATTTTGGTGATAGCATGGGAAAAAAAGACTATTGAAGAAGCTTTAGCAAATGGAAGAAATCCTGCTTTACTTGGCCCCAGCCTGTGGAGTGAGCAAGTCCTCGAATTGAAACCGGTTGGTACAGATAGCGCTATTGTTGTTTGGGAATGGCATTTATGGGACCATCTGGTTCAGCGTTACGACTCAACTAAGTTGAATTATGGCATGGTAGTTAATCACCCCGAACTTATAAATCTAAATTTCCGTGCAAGCACTGATGAAGACTGGATTCATCTTAATGCAATTGATTACAATCCGGAGCTTGACCAGATTATGATAAGTGCGCATAATTTTAATGAGATATGGGTGATCGATCATAGCACCAGTACTGCTGAAGCGGCTTCACATAGCGGTGGTATTCAAGGAAAAGGAGGAGATATTTTATGGCGATGGGGAAATCCTTTTGCTTATGTTCATGGGGCCATTAGCGACAAGAAACTCTTTATGCAACATAACCCACACTGGATTTCCGCCGGACTACCACATGAGGGAGATATCATGGTGTTTAATAATGGAAACCTCCGTAACCCGGTTGAGTATTCCAGTGTTGACATAATTGTTCCTCCTGTTGGTCCTTCAGGAAGTTATTCTTCTTTACTTCCCTGCCCGCCTGATAGCGCTTTTTGGGTTTACAAAGACAGTATTCCGGAGAACTTTTATTCAAAGAACATTTCCGGCGCACAACAACTGAGCAATGGTAATGTGTTGATTTGCAATGGCTTTTATGGGAGTTTTTTTGAAATAGATTCCAATAAAAAGATTGTCTGGCGTTATGTAAACCCTGTGGCAAGTTATATTTATTCTCAGGGCGATACGAATCTGGTACAGACTAATGTTTTCAGATGTACATTTTATCCTTCAGACTATTCGGGATTTGTCGGCAAAACTTTAGTTCCGGGTCTTCCCATAGAACAAAATCCATATTTTGACACCTGCACATATTTCTCTAAGACAAGTGAAATTATAAACAGTGCCAAATTGCAAATCTTTCCTAATCCTGCAACTGACTGGCTCAACATAGACATTCCGGCTGAGCACATTGCGAATTACGAAATCACAATATATAATATTTTTGGAGAACAGATCATGAATTTTAATACAAGCAAATCGCCAATTGAGTTTGATATTTCTGATTTAAGTCAGGGTTTGCACTTTATCAATATAAAAGCCGACCGGAAACTGTTTACTTCTAAATTCATAATAATGCGGTAGAGATAATTGGCAATGCACAGTAAACAAATATGCATAAATTGTCAGTTAATAAATCCAGCGTCATCGATAAGAGAGACGGCGTGAAATACAAGTGATAAATGGTTATTATCCAATAACTCTCACTTCATGCATCATACGCCGAAGGCGGTTAATCCATTGACTATCGGAAACAGCCTGACTTTCCCAATATAAAGTGATCAAATTAATGAAAAAATTAATAAACACAGAATATCAGCTCTGAATAATTTGAAAATGATTTATACAGAAATACAATTAGAGATTGGAATTACCTTTATAAATATTTTTATCTCTTAGTTAAGAATAGAGTTTTAATTAATCAGAAAACTTCCAAAATATTAAATCTTTAACGCGTTGTGCGGTTTAATTCGCCAAAGCATATTTTAAATGATTTAATGGT
>CAZELC010000065.1:0-11494 GCA_964512865.1 uncultured Bacteroidales bacterium | reverse complement strand
GATGGTGTTGCTCAGAATGGAAGCAGTTTTTCAATGGCACCTGGAACACATGTCGTTGTCGCTACCGATGTTAAAGGATGTCTGGCAACAGCTACAATTACTATAAACCAGCCAAACTCATTATCACTTAATCTGACTGTTACAACTCCAATAAGTTGTAATGGAGGAACAGCTACCGTAAATGCCGTTGTATCAGGCGGAGTTGCTCCTTACACGTACAAAGTCAATGGTGTTTATAAAAATAGTAATGTATTCACACTCACTGCCGGTAATTATACAGTAATTGTGACTGACTCAAGAGGTTGCCAAACTACAGGAACTATAACAATTAACCAACCTAATGCACTTGCACTTATTGCTACAGTAACAATACCAGTTTCATGTAACAGCGGGACTGCAACAGTAACTGCTACAGCAACAGGAGGAACTGCACCTTACCAGTTTAAAGCGGATGCCGGTTCTTACCAAAGCAGTAATATTTTTAATATTTCTGCCGGTAATCATACTATTAGTGTTAAAGACGCTAACGGTTGTACAAAATCAGTTTGTATCAGCATTGCACAATCATCTCCGATTAATCTTTGTTTAAGTGTTGTTTCCCCGATACTTTGCAATGGCGGGACTGCAACAGTTAAAGCAAATGCCACAGGTGGCGTTGCTCCTTATACATACTCAGCTGATGGCGGTGCATATCAAAGTAATAACTACTTCAATCTTCCGGCAGGTATGCATTATATTACCGTAAAAGATGCTAATGGATGCACAAAAACAGCAAGTATTAAGGTAACTCAACCAACACCTGTTGTTGCATCTGCAACCGTAACTACACCAATACTTTGCTACGGCGGAACTGCAGTTGTAACCGTAACTGCTACAGGCGGAACATACCCATACACATTTGAACTTCTTAACAACACATTAAAATGTCATGGTTATTATAATCTCCCAGCAGGAACATACACCTTTGTTGCTACTGATGCTAACGGATGTACAGATACAGTTACTGTTGTCATCACTCAACCTTCTGAGCTTGTTGTTAACTTAAATGTTGTTACTCCCGTTTCCTGTAGTGGAAACCCGGCAACTGTTACAGCAGTAGTTACAGGAGGAACAGCACCATATAGTTATAAAGTAGACGGTGTAAACCAAAACAGTAGCACATTCCAGTTAATTGCAGGTGTTCATACAATTGTAGTTACAGATGCAAATGGTTGTCAGAAAACTTCAACCATCAATATACTTCAGTCAAACCCAATGACACTTTCTTTAAGCATTACTGCTCCTGTTCATTGCAATGGTGAATCTGCAAATGTAAAAGCTGTTGTTACCGGAGGAAGTGCACCTTATTATTACAGTGCCGATGGTGGTGTTTATCAGAGCAGTAATATTTTCTATCTGATTGCCGGAACACATAATATTACAGTTAAGGATGCTGCAGGTTGTACAATAACCAAAACCATTACAATTACACAGCCTTCACCAGTTGTTGAAACCGTAACCGTTAACTCAACCATACAATGTCATGGTGGAACAGCAAGTGTTACCGTAACAGCTTCTGGTGGAACATACCCATATACATTTACTTTATTGAATAATCCGCTTAAATGTCATGGTTATTATAATCTTACAGCCGGAACATATACGTTTGTAGCAACAGATGCAAACGGTTGTACAGACACTGTTACTGTTGTTATCACTGAGCCCGATGAGCTGATTGTGAACCTTTCTGTTCTTACTCCGGTTAGCTGCAATGGCACAACAGCTTCTGTAAAGGCAAATGTTACAGGTGGAACAGCTCCATATTCATTCAAATTGGATGGCACAGCAGTAAACACAAGCATATTCAATATGACTTTAGGAACTCATACAGTTATGGTTACAGATGCAAAAGGATGCCAGACAACAGCTACAATTACAATTACACCATCCAATCCGATGACTATTTCAATTGTTAACGGAAGTTGTGATAATGGTAGCGGAACAATAACAGTAAATGTTTCAGGTGGTATTGCACCATATACTTATCAGGCCTCAGGTTATTCATCACAAAGCACAAATGTTTTCAACCTGAATTCTGGAAATTATACAATAACTGTAACATCTTCCAATGGCTGTACTGCTACTGCTAATGCAATAATAGACTGCCCGACATTAAGTGATTGTAACTTTAAAACATTTACTCAGGGTGGATGGGGCGCATGTCCAAACGGAAACAACCCCGGAGTTTATATGACTTCTCATTTTGCTGCAGCATTTCCAAATGGTCTCACTATTGGAGGCAATAACAAACTCAAATTAACTACTGCTGCTGCCGTGACTGCATTCCTGCCATCAGGTTCTACCGCAAAAAGACTTCCTGCAGGTACTTTAACTAATCCGGGAGGCAACTATAGTAATGTTCTTGCCGGTCAATTAGTAGCCGCAACTTTAAGCGTTAAATTTGATTTGGCAGATCCAAACTTCTCATCATCAACAGGTGTATTAGGTAACCTTCATATTGCAACCGGAACATTTGCCGGCTGGACAGTTAACCAATTGCTCGACAGCGCAAACAAATTCATTGGTGGAAAAAGCTCACAATATACTGCAAGCCAGTACAACTCAGCTCTTACTTCCTTTAATGAAAACTTTGATAATGGTACCGTTAACAATAATTTCCTTGATTGCTCAGGGCAAATTGCTCAGAAAACTGAACCAACACCAATTGTTAATGAAGGTAATCCATCAGGAGAACAAAATATCAATGTTTATCCTAACCCGTTCCAATCAGCTGTTTGTTTAGGCCTGGTTAATATTTATGATGAAAACTTAAAAGTAAATATTTATGATCTCTATGGCAGATTACTTGAAAAGGCAACCTACCATATTTCTAACGGCTTCAACAATATAGTTACTGTTGATTTGTCTGACCTGCCTTCCGGAGTTTATTATCTTGAAGCAAAAACAAATAATTATTCTAAATCTACTAAAATCATTAAAGCTAAATAGCATTTGACCAAAATAAAAAGCCCATGATATTCTTCATGGGCTTTTTTTATTTCTTAACCCTTCTACAAGACTAAATGATTATGAAATTAAATTTCCTTTTTTAAATTATCGCTAATTGATTTTAAAACATTAACAGCTTCAACACTTACAGAGTTAATTTTATGGATAAGTTTTCTTATAACTTCAATATTTTGTTGCTTTAATGAATAAATCTCAACATTTTTAACATCCGCAATAATTGAGTTAATACCCATATAAGAAACCTGAGTACTGTATTTATGTGCAATATTTCTTAAACCTTCCCAATTGGTTTCTGCTAAATTTTTGTTAAAGTCGGCAATGGTACCCGGCACAATATCGATAAACAGTTTTATCATTTCAATAATAAGGTTTTTATCACCACCTGACATTTCGTTAAGCCACTTTAGGTCAGTCAGAGCATTTTTATTTTCACTTTTATTGCTTTTTTTCTCTTTTAGTAAAGGAGAATCTTCTTTTATACAAAGGATTTTTTCAATAAGCTTTTTCAGTTCAATACTGTTGTATGGCTTTGCAAGGTATTCATTTGCACCTGTTTTCTTATATTTCTTAATTTCAGAATCTGTAGCATTAGCGGTTACTGCAATTATCGGTATTTTATTTTTAGGTTCTTCAAGTTCGGCTCTTATCCTGCTTATGGTTTCACAACCATCCATAACCGGCATCTGAATATCCATCATTACAATGTCAAAATCACCTTTCGATATTTTTTCAATAGCATCAAATCCATCATAACTGAACTGTGCTTTATATCCAAGCTTCTGCAAGTGTTTTTCTGCAACAAAATGGTTTACCTGAGTGTCATCAACCACAAGTACTTTAACTTCATTAGCCGAAACCCCTATTTTCGTCTTTGACTTTTTCTCATTAAGTTTTTGCTTTGCTGCTCCGTAATTTAAAATAAATGAAACTTTAGTTCCATAATCAATATAGCTTTCGATATTTATGGAGCCATTCATCAATTTAACCAGCTCTTTAGAGACACTCAATCCAATACCCAAACCTCCAAATCCTCGTGAATTTTGATTATCAATCTGGGTAAATTTTTCAAAAACAGTATCTTTTTTATCGTCCGGTATTCCAATACCCGTATCTGAAACAGCAAATTCTACAATATAATTATTATCCTGTTTTTCGATTAATCGCGCACTTACATTTATGCTACCCTCAATAGTAAATTTTACAGAGTTATTAATAAGGTTAAACAATACATGGCTCAGTTTTCCTGAATCTCCATTTAATAAGTCAGGAATATTTTTATCAGTAGAGATTATTAATTCCAGATTCTTTTCCGCTGCTTTTTCACCAAAAAGACCGGCCACCGATTTTACGGTTTCATGCAAATTGAAGTCTATATTTTCAATTACGAGATTTCCTGCATCAATGGATGTAAGCTCAATAATATTATTGATCATCATAAGCATTGTTTCGGCCGAACTTTTTATAAGCTCGGCAAATTTAGTTTGCTTACTGTCAAGCTCAGTTTCTTTAAGAAATTCGGAAGTGCTTATTATACCATGTAAAGGGGTTTTAAGTTCGTGACTTATATTTGCAAGAAACTGGTTTTTTATTTGACCTGCTTGATAAACCGGAGAAATATCAAAACTAATTATCATAAATTTCAATAACGGGTTTTTCTCCTCAACAATTGGAATTATGGTTGTATCGGAACAATAATAACTGCCGTCTTTCTTTTTATTTTTAATCTCGCCACGCCAAATATTTCTACTTTTTACTGTCTCTAAAATATTTCTATAAAACTCCTCAGAATGGTATCCTGATTTAATAATATTAATTGAATTACCTGTCAATTCCTCCTTAGAAAACTTTACCAGTTTACAAAAATTATCATTTACATAAGTTATCACACCTTGTTCATCTGTAATAGTAATTGCCGCAATATTTTCAAGCGCATCTTTGTAATATCCAATCTCTTTCAAAGGATTATTTCCAAACGGTGTTTTAGCCATGATATTTTTTTTATTACCGAAAATACATTTTTTTTAAATCAACAGACCTAAATTTAAAAAACTAATTAAAATAATGTTCCCGTTCCAACTTTTCTATAAAAAAACACTAAAACTTAATCATAAAATAATCACTATGATTCATTATCCTCAAAGCTGAACAATATGAGGAAAAAATATAAATCATTGTTAGTGAAGATTAGCACTTGAAACAAATAATAAAAATTTTTTTATTTCAAGTGGCATAGCAAAACTTGAGTTTTACCTGAGTTTTTTTGAATCTTTTAATTTTAAATATTACTATTTCATCAATAAAATATCTTATTTCGAAGATAAATTAAAAAATTTCATCGGTAGTTATTAATTAAATTTCATAACAAAAAAAGAAAATTTTATAACGGATTGTTTTTCCATTGACCTTATTATTGTAAATTATTTGGAAAAATTCATTAATTTTATTTCGAAAAACGATTAAAAAACATCAATTTATTATGAAAATAAACAATAACGTAGCTATAAGTGATTCAGGTTTTCTGTTTAACCCCGTAAGCGGAGAATCTTTTTCTGTAAATCCGGTTGGTGCTGAGATAATTAATATGCTTAAGGATGAAAAATCACTGGAACAAATTAGTAAACATCTGCATGCACATTACAGCACCGAAGAAACAACAATTGAAAAAGACCTCTACGACTTTGTCGGAATCCTAAAACAATTCAATCTTATAGAATCAAATGACTAAAAGAAAACTGACAATAGCAGTAACCGGACTAAATGCCATTGATAGTCCGGGACCAGGTATACCTGTTATCAGAGGATTAAAAGAAGCAGCTTCTTTTGATGTAAGAACTATCGGTTTATCTTATGAATCGCTTGAACCGGGAATATATATGCATGAACTCGTTGATAAAACATATCAGGTGCCTTATCCATCTGCAGGTACTGAAAGTCTTCTTGCACGGTTGGAATATATTCATGAGAAAGAAAATATAAATGTTATCATTCCAAATTTTGATGCTGAACTTTATTCTTTCATAAAGCTTGAGCCGGTGCTAAAGAAAATGGGTATAAACATATTTTTACCCACTCTTGAACAATTTGAAGAAAGACATAAGTTCAATCTTGATGCATTTGGAAAAAAATATGAAATTGCTGTTCCGCACAGTAAATCCATTTATTCTCCTAATGATGTTTACGGATTAACCTCCGAGTTCACTTATCCTATTGTTGTTAAAGGAAAATACTATGACGCCAGCATAGCTTACAATGCCGAACAAGCTAAAACCTATTTCAATAAGATAAGTGCAAAATGGGGATTGCCAATTATTATTCAACAGTTTGTTCATGGCTCCGAATATAATGTTACCGGTCTGGGTGACGGGAAAGGAAACACTATTGCCGCTGTTCCCATGCGTAAACAGTATATCACCGATAAAGGAAAAGCGTGGGCAGGAATTTCAATAGCCGAAGAAAATCTTTTAAAAATGACAAGGAAGTTTGTCAGTGCTACAAAATGGCGCGGTGGCTTTGAACTCGAGTTAATGAAAGGCATGGACAATATCTACTATCTTCTTGAAATAAATCCGCGAATTCCTGCCTGGGTTTATCTTGCTGTAGGATGCGGACAAAATATTCCGGAAGCACTTGTTAACCTTGCCATGGGCGAAAATATTGAACCATACAGAGAATACGATATTGGAAAAATGTTTATCCGATATTCATTTGACATGATTGTTACACTTGGAGAATTCGAACAGATTACAACGCTTGGGGAATTATAGTTAAGAGCAAAGAGCAAAGAGCAAAGAGCAGAGAGCAGAGCGCGAAGTTTTAACTTCCTTAAAAGAATTACTATTTAACTATTTAACTATTTGACCAATTAACTAAATTAACAAATCAATAAATCAAAAATTCACTATATCAATAAATCACAAAGATGGAAAAGAAAAGATATGAACGACCGGTAATTAAAAAACTCGAAACAGGAATGCCTAATAAATTCGGTATGAGGACTGAGTATCTTCCAAAAACTCATATTGACGGAGTGGCTGTTAAAGATCTTATTAATGAATATGGCTCACCGCTTTTCGTTATTTCCGAGAAAACAATACGCACAACGATAAATCAGGCAAAACGTGCTTTTCAGACCAGATATCCTAAAATTCAGTTTGCTTGGTCGTATAAAACAAATTATCTGAATGCAGTATGTAATGTTTTTCATCAGGAAGGTTCATGGGCTGAAGTTGTTTCAGGTTTTGAATATGATAAAGCAATATTGAATGGTGTAGATGGCAAAAAGATCATTTTTAACGGTCCTGATAAAACAGTTGCCGACCTTACAAAAGCAATCAATAACGATTCACTTATTCATATTGATCACCTTGATGAATTATACACCATTATTGAGTTGGCAACCGATATGAAAAAGAAACCACGTGTTGCTATTCGGGTAAATATGGATACCGGAGTTTATCCTATGTGGGACAGATTTGGTTTTAATTATGAAAACGGGCAGGCATGGGATGCATTAAATAAAATTGTACGTTCAGGGAAACTTGAGCTCGTGGGCTTACATGCTCATATCGGAACTTTTATGCTCAGTCCTCAGGCTTATGCAGTTGCTGCAGGAAAGCTTGCCGATTTGGCAATAGGTGTTGAAGACAAATTCAACATGGAGATAAAATATATTGATATGGGTGGTGGTTTTTGCTCAAAAAACACACTTAAAGGCTCATACCTTCCGGGAAATGATACCAATCCTGGCTTTGATGATTATGCTGAAGCTATTACAACTGTTCTTATCAACGCAAATTTCAAGCAGGACAAACTTCCAATCCTTATTCTGGAAACAGGAAGAGCACTTATTGATGATGCAGGATTTCTGCTCGGAAGCGTTATAGCAAACAAACGCTCATCGGCAGGAAGAAGAACAACAATAATTGATATCGGAGTAAATATTATGTTCACCTCATTCTGGTACGACCATAAAATTACGCCAGCTCAACCTTTTACTCATTATACTGAAGATACCGTTGTTTATGGACCGCTTTGCATGAATATAGATGTGATACGAGAAAATGTTAGCCTGCCACTGATGAACAAAGGCGATCACTTAGTGCTTCATTCGGTTGGTGCTTATAATATGACACAGTGGATGCAGTTCATAACATTAAGACCAAAAATAGTTATGATCGATACTAAAGACAAGGTTCACCTCATTCGCGATAATGAAACTATTGAATCTGTTACATCTTATGAGTCTGTTCCGGAGCATTTAAAGAAGTTTGAGTTATAACAGCTTCCATAGTAGTAAAATTCATCTTTTGTAGCTTCACTCAAAAGTTCTTTATGTAACTTTGTGATACTTTGTTTTAGATATTATTATTCTCAAAACAAAGCGCAAATTAAGATTCAATAAGGAAAAATCACAATAAAACATGAAATCTTTTACCGAAAAAGAATCTAAATACAGGGAGCTTGAACATAAAACAGTGTTTGAGCTTCTTACTTTTATAAACGATGAAGATAAAACCGTTGCTTTTGCAGTAGAAAAAGCTATACCTCAGATAGAACCGATTGTTGATACCATCGTTAAAAAGCTTCGTAATGGCGGCAGGTTATTTCTTATTGGAGCCGGCACTAGCGGAAGGCTCGGCGTTGTTGATGCATCTGAATGTCCACCGACTTTTGGAGTTGATCATAATACGGTTATCGGCATTATTGCAGGCGGCGACAGCGCGATAAGAAAAGCTGTTGAAGGTGCCGAAGATAATTTTGAAGGCGGCTGGAATGACCTGCAAAAAAACAATGTTGGCAAAAAGGATTTTGTCCTTGGAATTACAGCTTCCGGTTCTACACCTTATGTTGTTGGTGCTTTGCAGCATTGCTGCCAGAAAGGGATAAAATGCGGAGTTATTACTTGTAATCCCCAAACAGCAGCAGCCAATGAAGCCGATTTCCCTATTGAAGTAATTGTTGATGCCGAATTTCTTACAGGCAGCACCAGAATGAAAGCCGGTACTGCCCAGAAGCTTGTTCTTAATATGATCTCAACTGCTACAATGATAAAGCTAGGAAAGGTTAAGGACAACAAAATGGTTGATATGAAGATATCTAATAACAAACTTATCGACCGTGGCACCAGAATCATTATGAAAGCCAAAAACCTAAGCTACAACGAAGCCAAAAAGCTGCTTTTGGAAAAAGGAAGTGTGAGAAAAGCTTTATAATTTCTTGTCTTCTATTTTGCAATAACAATTTTAGTCCTATAAATAATATTCTCGCTTAGAATTTTTAAACTGTAAACACCTTCAGGCATATCAGAAACATCAATATGTTTGATGTTACCTGTTATTTTTTGTTTCTCAAAATACACAATTTTCCCCTTACTATCATAAATGGAAATGATATTAATATCATTATTATTGAAAACTCCTGAGAATAAAAAACTGCCATTATTCGGATTCGGAAAAATTGATATGCCTACATCTCTATTATCATCTCTTATTGATGAAAATACACTTTTGTGAACAAATGGTGATTCAACATCACAATTTACTCCGTTTACAAGCACATAAAAAATTCCGGTATCTGAAGTAATATAACATTGGTCGGTTGCCCCTAATATTATTCCCAAGGAATTATACCATTGATTTCCCGTGGCATAATTTGAACACAAAGTATCACCGGAGATATTAACTAACGGTAATCCGGCAGGAGGATCAACCGATATTGTAACCGTGTCCATTGCAGTACATCCGCAACAATCAACACCTGTAATTGTATATGTTGTTGTTTGAGAAGGTGTGCAGATAGGATTGATAATATTGGAATTTTGCAAACCTGTTGTCGGCATCCACATAAATGTATTATTACCGCATCCATTTGCTATTGCAGGTGTCAACACAACAGATTCACCAACACATAATGTAGTATCATGCGGGGCGGTAATTGAGATCAGTTGGGTAACAATAATAGTCACAGCATCACTTGCAACAGCCCCAAAGCAATCAGTAACCGTCAATGTATAAGTTGTGGTTGACATAGGCTGAGCAATCGGGTTAAGTATGTATGGGTTTGACAATCCTATTGTTGGCGACCACTCATAAGTGATCATACAAGAAGAAGTTGCAATTCCATTTAATACAACATAAGAGTTTGGACAAGAGCATAATGATGCACTATTACCGGCGTCTACAGTTGGTAGTGAAAAAACTTTTATTTGCACATCATCATTGGCAGAACCGCCTGTTCCATCAGTAACTGTAAGAGTATAAATGGTTGTGGTCATTGGTTTAGCATCAGGATTTGCAATTGTTGAATCGCTTAAACCTGTACCTGGATGCCATGCATAAATCAGTGTTCCGGTACCGGTGCCTGATCCATTAAGGTGTGCAATTGATGATGGTGCAATGCTTATAGAATCATTCGGTCCGGCATTAGCAGTTACCTGTGAATATAAGTTATTGCAGGTTATAAGCAGCAATACCATTGCAACGCATTTTTTAAGTTTTCTACTATGGATAATGTTAATCCGATAGATAGCTATCAGTAAATCAGAAATGACTTTATTAAAAAATCTGTTTCCATTACATTGGGAAACCATTTGGTTGTTTTTTTTCATGTTTAAAATATTTTGTAGTTTATAGTTTAACGCAAGGTAAAAATAAATAATCACTTTTCCAAAATTTGCAGATAATAATTATTCCATTAATTTTTCAAAAAGTTTATTTAATGTACTTAAGGTCTTCAATTATCTGTACTTTAAAAATTTTTACTTTATTAATAATCGGCACAAACTCCTTTCTCATAGACAAAATATTGATTGTTGTATATTTGTTTTAATTATTAAAAAAGTATTCCATATTTTTACTAAAATTTAGTTGATGGATACTAATTCTTCTTCTCATATTTCAAAAGTCGTTAGCTTAATAATTCACATCGGAGGATGGATTGGGTTTCTGATAATAAATATTTTTTCAGCACCTGATTTCAGAGAAAAAGATAATATCGAAATATTAGTTCAGGCATTATTTACTTTTGAAATCGCTGTATTTTTCTATATCAACTATCTTATTCTTATTCCAAAATTTCTTACCAGAAAAAAGTTTCTTATCTATCTTGGGCTGGTATTAATAATGATTTTTATTTTCAGCAGTATCAGCGAACTTAACTTTTTACTGTCGGATAACAATTCTTTTGGAGGACGACATTTTAAAGAAGCAGGCGGACAAATGCCGCCACCACCTGAATTCGGACGCCCTCATAACTCTCCGATGGATTTTGGATTTTTTTCACCCGGGTTTAATCCCTTTAGAGGTATTTTCATTTATTTCATAGTTTTTATTATCAGCACTGGTATTAAGATGACTGCCGAATGGTACAAGAACGAAAGAAAAAAAGACCTCATCGAAAAAGAGAAACTCACTAATGAGCTGGCTTATCTTAAATCACAG
Organism: uncultured Bacteroidales bacterium; assembly: GCA_964512865.1. Classification (GTDB taxonomy): domain Bacteria; phylum Bacteroidota; class Bacteroidia; order Bacteroidales; family CAIWKO01; genus CAZELC01. The sequence goes on along the minus strand of CAZELC010000065.1, from coordinate 47 downwards.
ATCAATCCACATTTTCTATTCAATGTATTAAATAATATCTGTTCACT
>CAZELC010000064.1:0-11633 GCA_964512865.1 uncultured Bacteroidales bacterium | reverse complement strand
ATGGTGACATTCCTTTACATATACGCTTCTTGTAATATTATCAGGTATAAGTGAAATACTGCTTACTATTTCTTTTATAAGGTTTGCTTTTTTAATAGGATCATTAGCTGCTTCGTCCGCCAATAATTTGACCTTAAAATGGATAAAGTCAGTAGCTGATTCTGAAATATATTTTTTAAGTGCTGAAGGGGAATTATTTCTTGCATAAGAATCAGGATCTTCTCCGTCAGGAAAAATAACAACCTTAACATTCATTCCTTCTTCCAGTATCATGTCAACACCCCTGATAGATGCCTTTATACCGGCCTTATCACCATCATAAAGAATAGTGATGTTATATGTATAGCGTTTAATAAGTTTTATCTGTTCAGCGGTAAGAGATGTGCCTGAGGAAGCAACAACATTTTCGATTCCACCCTGAAATAGTGATATTACATCTGTATTACCTTCAACAAGAAAACAGTTGTCATTAGCGACAATAGCATTTTTTGCAAAAAATATCCCGTAAAGGGTTTTACTTTTATTGTATATTTCCGATTCAGGCGAATTAACATATTTTGGTTTGTTAGTATCTGCAGATAAAATTCTGCTTGTAAATCCTATTACTTTGCCTGATAAACCATGGATTGGGAAAATAACACGACCTCTGAACCTATCATAAAGTGAACCATCTTCCTTTTTTATACTCAATCCCGTTTTTATCAGATTCTCTTCCTTATATCCTGATTTTAATGCTGTTTCTGTAAAGTTATCCCATTTTTCCGGGCTATACCCGAGCTGGAATTTTCTGATAGTTTCAATAAAAAAACCTCTTTCTTTAAAATATGTCAAACCAATTGCTTTACCTTCTTCTGATTCAAACAGGTTTTCTGTAAAATGCTTTTGAGCAAATTCGGTAATATGCAATAGAGTTTCTCTCTCATTCAGGAGCTTTATTTCTTCAGGAGTCTGCTCTTTTTCTTCTATTTCTATCTGGTATTTTTTAGCAAGATATTTAAGAGCTTCAGGATATGAAAAATGCTCATGTTCCATTATAAAATTAACAGAATTACCTGCCTTTCCGCAACCAAAACACTTAAATATTCCTTTTGCCGGTGAAACCGTAAATGAAGGAGTTTTCTCATTATGAAATGGACATAAGCCAAGATAGTTGACGCCTCTCTTTTTAAGAGAAACAAAATCGCCAACAACTTCATCAATCTGTGCCGTTTCTAATATGGTTTGTATGGTATCTCTGGATATCAAAACTTCAATTTTAATCAAAAATACTAAGTTTTTCCAATATTCTTAAGGAACTTATTTTAAAATTCTCAATTTTTCTTTACGTTTGCATAAAACAAAAAAATGAAAAAAGTAATTGCCATTTTTTTATTTGCTGCTTTTTTGGGAATTGTTTCCTGTAGTCTTTTCGACAAATCCCGCTCGAAAAATCCTGAAACGGTTGTTAAAAAGTTTCTTTATTATATGAATAAACACGATTATGAAAAGGCGAAAAAATATTGTAATCTCAAAACACAAAGAATTATTGACTTCATGGATCAATTAATTACTGTAAGCGGACAAGATGTTACGGCATTTGACGGAAAAGTTGAAATTGTCAATACAGAGGTTAATGGAGATAAAGCAGTATGTAATTACAAGTCTTTTGGAAAAGATCACACAGTAAATCTTGAAAGGATTGACGGAAAATGGCTTATAGATCTTAAAAAGGAAGTCCCACCTAAAAAATAATTTAATTTAATTGTAATGAAAAAAAAGTTACCGGGGCTAAATGGAATAATAATATTGAATTTGTTTTTATTATTATTTTTTACCTCTTCATGTTATATTTTTAAAAAACCTGTTCCTCCTGAAAAAGTAGCCACCGATTTTTTTAAATATTTCAATAATTTTGAGTATCAGAAAGCAAAAGAGCTCGGTACAGAAAGAACTCAAAAAACTGTAAGTTTTGTTGAAAAACTTCAAGCTCTCGGAGGTGGAAATAAAGTAATTTTAAAAGACAATAAAACCGAATTATTAAAAACAGAAATTAAAGGCAGGCAAGCAGTATTGATATATAAAACCGTAAGTGGTGGTGAGCAAAAAGTTTATCTTATAAAGAAAAAAGGTCGTTGGCTTGTCGACTTAAGAAAAGACGTCCCTTCTGAAACACCTGAGAATCAAATGAAAAGATAATACAAAAAAATTATTCAATAATTTGCCTGATTAAAACTTAGTTTTATACCTTTAACATGTGAAACCAAAACAACCAGATATGAGTTTAAAGCGCACAATTGACAATGTTAACTTTAAAGGGAAAAAAGTTCTTATCCGTGTGGATTTCAATGTACCTCTCGACCATAATCGTCAGATAACGGACGACACCAGGATGAAAGAATCTATTCCAACTATCCAGAAAGTATTAAACGATGGTGGTTCAGTGATTCTGATGTCCCACCTTGGACGTCCAAAAGGAGGTTTTGAGCAGGATTATTCGCTTACTCCGATTGTTCCACGGCTGGCTAAATTACTAAACAGAAGTATAATCTTTACCCGTGATCTTTTTGGTCCGAAAACTTTTGAAGTATGCGGTAAATTAAAACCGGGCGAAGTTGTGATGCTTGAAAATCTTCGTTTTTATCCGGAAGAAGAAAAAGGTGATGAAAACTTTGCCAAAGAACTTGCTTCTTTGGGTGATGCATATATTAACGATGCATTTGCAACCTGTCATAGAAAACATACTTCAACTGCTACAATTGCGAAATTTTTTCCAAAAGATAAATATTTCGGGATGTTGTTCGCAAATGAGCTGAAAAACCTTGATAAGGTTCTTAATGAAGGGAAAGCACCATTCACTGCAATTGTTGGTGGAGCAAAGGTTTCTTCAAAAATTTCCATTATCAATAATCTTATCAATAAAGTTGACAATATGATTATTGGTGGCGGTATGGCTTTTACATTTATTAAAGCTTTTGGCGGTAAGGTTGGTGATTCACTTGTTGAAGATGATAAGATTCCTGAAGTAAAAGCTATGGTTCAGGAAATGATGCTCAAAGGTGTTAATTTATATATTCCAACAGATGTTATTGCTGCTGATGCTTTTATTGACGATGCAAAAACAATGGAATTAAATGCTGATGATATTAGAAAAGGATGGATGGGACTTGATATCGGGAAAAAGAGCTGTAGAAGATTTGCAGATATTATTAATAAATCTCAGACTATTTTGTGGAATGGTCCAATGGGTGTGTTTGAGCTTCCTAAATTCAAACAGGGAACAAAAGCCATAGCAATTGCTGTTGCTTCAGCAACTATCAGCGGTTCTTACTCATTGGTAGGAGGAGGTGATTCAGTAGCTGCAATTAATATGTATAATCTGGCCGACCAGATTAGCTATGTTTCAACAGGTGGTGGTGCAATGCTTGAATATATTGAAGGAAGAAAACTACCGGGAGTCGTTGCAATTTTGGAAGAGTAATTTGTTAAATCAATAATAAGAAGGAGGGCGTTATAAATCATCGTCCTCCTTTTTTTTGCCTTTGAAAGAATAATAAAGGTAAATAATATTAAGAAGTATTGTAGCTGCAAGACAAATATAAACAAGGTTTATTTCAATTTTAAATTTTGTTATCTGTATTATCAGCTGAGAAGCCAATAATGAAGGTATTGAGATAATAAAAAAAACTTTTAATGCCCTATACCTGTTCACTGTTGTTCTGTTAGTTTCCTTTTTTTCGCGGCTAATTGCTGAAAAAAAAAAGCCAAGTACCAAGGTGTACAAAAAATAACTCTCTCCTATTTTTTGCTTTAACAGAAAAGATTCAACCAATATTAAACCAATGGAAACTAAAGAAATTATAAGTCCATAAAACCTGTATTTGTAACTGAGTAAAAGAGATGTTTTTATACTCATTTTTTAACAATTATATTAATATTTGAGCTCTAATATAATATAATTGCAGTGTAAAAACAAGCTATTTTTTTGTCTGAATTAAAGTAGAGTCCTTGCTGATTTCAGGCAGGCTTGCTTCACTAAGCTTAGGCACTACTTTTAAAGCAATATTTGATATTGGGTTATACAGAAGAGATTTTTCTCTGGTTTCTTTTTTAAGAAGCTTCTGTTTATCATCTATCTTATTAATTATATAGATAAGAATACTTAAAATAAAAAGCATTTTCAATGCTCCGAAAAAAGCACCGGCAATTTTATTAAATACTCCAAGAGCAGTCAAATTAACAATTCTCTCAATTGCTTTTGCAAAAATATACATCAGTACTATTATCCCAAGAAAAATAATGGAGAACGAAATTATCGAAGAATATTTACTACTGAAGCCGAACCGGTTTACTAGCAATCCTGTAACAAAATCTGAAAAATATACACCAGCGTAAATGCCAATAAAAAGACCTACAAGTGTTGCAACTTCAATTATGAGTCCTTTCCTGAAACCTGAAAATGCAAACCAGGCAATAGGAATAAGTAAAATAATATCAATAAAATTCATTTATTATTGTTTTTTCTCAGGAGTCTCATTAGTTCGGTAGCGTAAATAAAATCAACTATTTCCTTATTATCCGCATGTAAAATATCGGTGTTATTACCTTCCCACCAAAGCTGACCTTTATGAATAAAAGATATTTTATCGCCAATTTCCATGACAGAATTCATATCATGTGTATTGATAAGTGTGGTAATCTGGTATTCCTGTGTAATTTCACTAATAAGATTGTCAATAACAATAGAAGTTTTTGGATCAAGCCCCGAATTTGGCTCGTCACAAAATAGATATTTCGGATTCATTGAAATTGCTCTTGCAATAGCAACTCTTTTTTTCATTCCGCCACTAAGCTCGGAAGGATATAATCTATTTACATTTTCAAGATTAACACGTCGAAGGCAAAAATTAACTCTGTCGCGCTTTTCCTCATAGGATTTGTTTGTAAACATATTTATCGGGAACATCACATTTTCCTCAACATTCATTGAATCAAACAATGCGCCGCCCTGAAACATCATTCCTATTTCCTGTCTGATTAATTTTTGTTCATTTAATGTCATTTCGGAGAAGTGCCTGCCGTCATAAAGAATTTCACCTTCATCAATATCCAAAAGTCCAATTATACACTTCATCAGCACTGTTTTACCCGAACCACTCTGACCGATAATAAGGTTTGTTTTACCCCTGTCAAATTTTAAGCTTATATTATTAAGCACTTTTTTATTATCAAATGATTTGGAAATATTGACAACCTCTATCATTATAACATCAATTGAGTGATAACCAGATTGAATAAAATAATCAAAACACTGCTGATATAAATCGCTTTTGTACTTGATTTACCCACTTCCAGTGCACCGCCATGAGTTGTATATCCGTAATATCCTGAAACAGAGGTAATAATAAATGCAAATATTGCGGTTTTAAACAAGGCATAAAATATTTCGTAGGGAATAAAAAATGATTGAATACCTCCAATATAAGCAGTTGTTGTTACAACGTGTTGAAGAACAGCGGCAAGCCAACCACCTAAAATTCCCAAAAACATACTCATTGAAACAAGAACAGGGAAAAATAAAATGCAGGCTACCATTTTCGGTAGAATTAAAAAGTTTGCAGAGTTTATTCCCATTACTTCAAGTGCATCTATTTGCTCAGTAACTCTCATTGTTCCTATTTCTGAGGCAATACGGGAACCAACCTTTCCTGCAAGAATAAGGCTTACTATTGTAGGAGAAAATTCCAGAATAATTGATTCTCTGGTTGTAAATCCAACGGTATATGTTGGAACCAGAGGACTTGTAATATTATAGGCAGTCTGAATTGCAACAACAGCACCCATAAATACAGAAATAATTGCAACAATTCCCAAAGAATCAATACCAAGATTATCAACTTCAAGCATAAGCTGATTTTTGAAAATGGTTCTTTTTTGCGGTTTGCTGAAGACCCGAATCATTAAAAGTAAATATTCACCAAGATGAGTAATTATTCTCATTGTAAAATAATTCTGTGCGAAATTAATTAAATTTAATCAATTTTAAAATACAGATTTTTTTTATATTTGGTGTCTGAATGAATTTGAACTTGAATTTAAGGATTACTCCGATATGAAAAGGAAATATAATATTATGATAACATTGCTTCTCATCGGTATTTTATTTTTATCTTTTTCATGCAGGACCGGGAAGGCAAGAAAAAGCAAATGCAGAGAATGCCCGACATTCAGTAAATATAATAACCCTAATCAACAAAACAATAAGGTAAATACTGTAATAATATAAATCAAAATAATAATAATGACAAAATCATTAAAAACTGCGGCAATAATAATATCATTAGCTGTTCTTACTATTACAATCGGTTCCTGTTCAAAAAAAGCTCACGACCGTTATAACCGTTGCCCTGCTTTCAGCAAAAATACAAATGCTGAAAAAGTAATGGTTTCCAAAAATGGATAGAATCAAGGAAGTACTTGTAAAATACCTTCCCTCTGAAACTGTTGACAAAATTGCCGACTGGATTGTATATTACAAGATACATTTAAATATTACCAAAAGCCGAAGTTCAAAGGCCGGTGATTACCGTTCGCCAAGAGCACCAAAATTTATACAGCAAATTACGGTGAATCATGATCTTAACCGGTTTGCTTTTTTAATTACTTTGGTTCATGAGATAGCACATTTAAAAGTTTGGAACAATTTCAAAAACTCCAAACAACCTCATGGTAAGGAATGGAAAATGGAATTCAGCAGCTTGTTAAATGAATTTACAGGAAAGAATATTTTTCCTTCTGAATTAGAAAAAGTGGTAAAACATTACATTATTAATCCGGCGGCTTCAAGTAGCAGTGATGAGGAGTTATACAGAGCTTTAAGAAAATATGATGAGGGTAAAAATGAAAAAATTATTCTTGATGATCTTGCAGAAAGGTCGGTTTTTTATATTAAGGATGGCAGAAAATTTATCAAGGGGGAGAAATTAAGAAAAAGATACCGCTGCACCTGTTTAAACAACAAAAGAGTTTATCTGGTAAGTGGACTTATGGAAGTATTGGAGGCAACAAATGAATGATAATTCGTACGATTTTTATATTTTTGATGAAATTTTATAAAACAAATGGATAAAAATAATTATTGTGTTATAATGGCAGGTGGTGTTGGATCAAGATTCTGGCCTATGAGTAGAACATCTTATCCTAAACAGTTTATTGATATTCTGGGTACCGGTGAAACTTTGTTACAATCAACATTTAGAAGATTTATTAAGGTTTGCCCTAAAGAAAATATATTCATTGTCACCAATGAAAGTTATAAAAATCTTGTTATTGAACAGATACCTGAAATACAAGAAAGCCAGATAATTTCTGAACCAACACGAAGAAACACGGCACCATGTATTGCTTATGCAAGTTATAAGATTTTCAGCCAAAACAAAAATGCAAATCTTGTTGTTGCACCATCTGACCATATAATTATGAAAGAAGATGAATTTGTATGTACAATAAACTCAGCTCTTAATGCAGCTTCAAAAAACGATTGGCTTATCACACTTGGAATAACTCCGAACAGACCGGACACAGGATATGGATATATTCAGTATATTGATTCTGATATTTATGAAGAAGATAAAAAGATTTACAAGGTAAAAACCTTTACCGAAAAACCAAGTCTGGAAATTGCACAAACATTTCTCGATAGTGGTGATTTTCTTTGGAATTCAGGGATTTTCGTTTGGAATATAAATAGTATTTTGTCGGCATTTAGTCTGCACGCACCTGATATTAAGGAATCCTTTGACAAAGGTATTGGCATTTATAATACCGATATGGAAACTGAGTTTATTTCAAGAACTTATGCAACATGTAAAAGTATCTCCATCGATTACAGCATAATGGAGCATGCAGAAAATGTTCATGTGGTAAAATCTGATTTTGGTTGGTCCGACCTTGGCACCTGGGGTTCTCTTTATGAAATAAGAAACAAAAACGAACAGGGAAATGCTATTGTAGGGAAAAATGTATTAATGTACGACTCCTCAAATTGTATTGTTAATATTCCCAATAACAAACTTGCTGTGTTACATGGTCTTAATGATTACATTGTTGTGGAATCAAATAATGTAATTCTAGTATGTAAAAAATCTGACGAGCAACAGATAAGGCAATTTGTAAACGATGTGAGAATTGAAAAAGGAGAGCAATTTGTTTAGCTATTGCGTATAATATCTGATTAAACTACTAAGATTTAAATAATTGGCTCTATGTCAATTTCAATTTTTTATTGTTATTATGAAATAATAATTAATGTTGATTAATCTTTCGTACTGCTTTTTCACCTAAATGAAACTCACCGCCTTAGAGAAGCTGGGTATCAATAAATAAAATATTTCATATTTTCGGATAATGGACATTCATATCATAACTCCTAATAGAATCCAATCCCGACAACACAAACAATTCTATTATCAAATCATGCTTTTAATAATCTTTTCTGGTAGACATACTGCTTTTTCATAATTCAATTTACACAAGCCATTAAAAAATGACATGTTAAAGTAAGAAAATTAGTACTTTCATTTTATCATCTCATAAAATAAACTTTTATTTTTGTTGCATTAATTATCATTCCATTTAAATTAATATGGATCTGAAACAAATTTGGGTTAAAATTTCAAATAACGGAGTAACACAAAAACACGGCTTCGAAGAAAAAAAAAGGATAAAAATTATTAATCAGTTCTGTTTTCTTGGTTTTATTTTTACTTTTCCGACATCTATTATTTTTATTATTATTAATGCCCACAGGCAATCTCTTCTTGAACTGACATTAGCATTGATTTGGATAATTGTATTCTTTATTACAAAGAGAAATTATAAAGTTGGGGCAGCTTTTCTTTTTATTACAATGGCTGCTGTTCTGCTATTTATTTCATTGATTTATGGAAATGTAGGTGCAGAGTATTTCTATTTTTCCCTTTTCATTCTGACTTTTTATATTTTTCGTAACAGATATATTCTATGCAGCTTTCTTATTTATCTTGTGACACTTTTTTCAATTGCAAAATTATTTCAGCATACAGTAGTGCTTACCGGAAAGGATGCTGTAATAGCACCGTATATTTTTACAATTAATATTATTCTTTCTTTTCTGGCAGGAGCTTATTTTCTGGCACTTTTCATACTCGAACACGAAGGTTATATGCATGAAGTTGAAGAGAAAAACTTATTATTACAAAATGCACTTATTGATGCAAACAATAGTAAAGAAGAAATAAAAATACTTTTGGGAGAACTAAACCACCGGACAAAAAACAATCTTCAACTTGTATCCAGTCTGATTAACAATCAAGCAAGTAAGTTAACTGATGATTGTGCTAAAAAGGCATTGTTAGATGGGAAAAACAGAATTGTTTCAATTGCATTAATTCACAAAAAACTATATCAGAACGAAAACTTTTCATCCGTCTCATTCCGAGAATATGTTGACGACCTTATTAATCATTTAACAGATGTTTTTGATGACAATTCAAACACTGTTCAGATTTATAAAGATATAGAAGATTTCGATATAAAAATTGATAATGCTGTTACATTAGGGCTCATTATCAACGAATTGCTGACAAACTCATTTAAACATGGGCTAACCGGGAATTTACCAAAATTTATCAGAGTCCAGATTCACTGCATTTCAGAAAATGAACTTGATATTTTGGTTTCTGACAGTGGAACCGGAATTGAAGAAATGTTTAAAGAAAAAGAAACTGAAACTTTTGGGGCAGGACTAATTCTTTCTTTGGTTAAACAACTTGATGGAAATATTATAAACGACATTGACACAGGAAATTCGGTGCATATCCGTCTAAGACACAACCTCTAAGTTATTTATTTTATATATCATACATTAGATTTTACCTATCTGAATTTCCAATTAAAGTACTTTAGAAAATATGTACCTTATATCTTTGCGTGCTATAAATATTAATATATTTTTGTCTAAGCTAATAGCATTTATTAAAACAAAATGGGACTTGTCAAAACATGGAATTATTTATCTGAAATCGGGGTTAAACCAAATCATGGATTTACAGCAGCCAAAAGAATAAGGATTTTAAACCAGTTCTGCATTCTGACAATTATTCTCTCTTCATCATACATTATTTCCCTTTCAATAATAAAAGCGCCTTTGCTTGCAATTCTTATTGAGATAATGGCAACAATTTCGGGGCTACTGACATTTTTTTTCGTATATAAAAACCGCTATAATACAGCAGCAATGTTTCTTTTTATTACTGAACCTTTTGGAATGATGATTTTAAACTATGCTTTTGGTAAAACTGGGGCTGAGTATTTTTTCTTTTCTGCATTTATTCTATCGTTTTATCTGTTTGACAATACTTGGTACAGTAGATTCCTTGGAGTTTATTTGTTTGTTTTATTTGTTTTTGCAAAACATTTTGAGCAGACAATCACTCCACCACAAGCTTTTGTTGACAGCCTTCCGATTATTTATTATTTCAACATCTTTCTTACATTTGTTGTGGGGTATGTATTTCTAAGGTTATTTGTAATAGAACATGAAAGACATCAGAGAGAGTTAGATGTAAAAAACAATCTTCTTGAAAAATCTGCTGAGCAAGCCACTAAGAAAAGTGGGGAAATAAAAATTTTATTAAAAGAACTAAGCCATAGAACAAAAAACAGCCTTCAGATAGTTTCGAGCCTTATTAATATTCAGATTAACAGGCTACCTGATGAATGTGCAAAAAAAGCGTTACTTGACGGGAAAAATAGAATAACTTCTATTGCATTGATTCACAAAAAATTGTACCTAAATGATGATACTTCAACTGTCTCTTTTAAAGATTATGTTGACGATCTTATTTCGTATCTGATTGCTGTCTTTGATGATGAATCCAACCCAGTTGAAGTAATCAAAGATATTGATGATTTCAATATTAAAATTGATAACGCTATAACTCTAGGTTTAATTATCAATGAATTGCTGACCAACTCATTCAAATACGGGCTTAATGGAACAAATCCCAAGCAGATTATAATTTCTATTCGTTGTTCTTCAAATAATGAGCTCTACATAAAAGTAACTGATAGTGGGACGGGAATTGAAAAGATGTTCAAAGAAAAGGATTCTGAAACATTTGGAATTAGGCTTATTCTTTCACTGGTAAAACAAATGGATGGTAAAGTCTTTAATAAAGCTAATGATGGCAACTCTATCCATATTCGCCTTAAATACAACAGGCAATAATCACAATTAATTTTTATAACTTTCTGAAAACCGCTGATTAAGATGGCTTTGATTATTAAAATATTATTCTTCATCTCTTTGTTAATGATAATTATTAATATATTTTTGCTTCACTATTAATGACTACAACAATTACGTAATGTACATTAAAAAAGTATGGGACTACTTATCTGGCAATGGCATTAAACCGGAACACACCTTTAATGAAGCTGCCAGAATTCGTTTTCTTAACCGTCTTTGCATTATTGCTATTGTTTTATCATTTCTTTTTATCTTTCCATTATTATATGTTAAAGCTCCGATACTTACAATTTTAATCGAGGCATCTGCAGCAGTTTCGAGTTGTATAGCATTTTGGCTTACCAGAAATAACAGAATAACAGCAGGC
>CAZELC010000063.1:0-11648 GCA_964512865.1 uncultured Bacteroidales bacterium | reverse complement strand
CCTGAGCTTTACTATGGTTATTCGGGAATAGGATATGTTTATTTGAAGCAAGGTAAAAACAAAAAGGCACAGGAATATTTCGAGCTTGCTTTAAGCAAAAATGAAAAAGAGCCATGGAGCTATTATAATCTGGCTTGCTTCTACTCATTAACAAACAATAACAATAAAGGCATTGAGTACCTGGAAAAAGCACTGATAAATGGTTTCGACAATTTCGACCATATAGCTACCGATACTGATATGGACAATTTACGGAATCTTCCGGAATTCAAAGCGCTGATAGAAAAATACAAGAAACAGTAGAACCTATCTTTTTATAAAACTTAAAATGCGTGAACCCTTTTCGGATATCAGCCTGACAGAATAATATCCTGAACTGAGCGAATTAATAAAGATCCTGTTATCTGTGATTTTTAACTTTGTTATTAAACCACCTATGGAGTTATAGATCTCAGCTTGATCAAAATTATCAACTCCATCAAATGATTCTATATTCAGATAATCTTCTGCAGGAATTGGAAATAGATTAATTGTAGTGCTTTTTTCCTGCTCATAAATTCCAGCAACAACATCTATATTTATTTTCAGTGAATCATATCTGCATCCGTCATTAACAGTTAAAACTACATGATAATTTCCGGCAGAATTATACAAATGAGAAGGAGAAAAATCAAATGAAGTTGCGCCATCACCAAATTGCCAGAAATATGAAATTGCATTATGAGAACAATTATTAAACTGGTACTGACTTCCTGAAATATGATTATAAGTAAAACATGAATTTACTTCTGCAGTATCAATATTCCAGGTATTGAGGCTGTCAAAAACAGCAAAATATGCAGTTCGCTGAATGGTATCAGCAATTGCAGTTGTAATACCGGCAGGAATAAACAAACCAATGGGACTTTTATGAAAAATTGCCGAATAAAATGTACAGGCAACCAAATAAGTTCCATATAGAGTCGGATGGCTTTCATCAGTCTGATAGAGTTCTATAGCCGGGTTGCTCTTCCTAAGATGCTTCCAGGCAATTCCGGCAGGGCAAACTTCGGCATCAAACATATTTCCCATTTCAATGTAGCTATCTTTAAGTCTTTGCTGCATTCCAAGGTAAGTGCAAACGGGTGGATAAGAAGAACAATTTGTCTGATCACCGTTTTTCCTGCCCCATGTCATATAAAACAATGGTTTCGTGCAGGTATCATTTGCTCTTATTTTTTTGATAAGCGAATCTGCATAAGGATAAACATCAGTCTGCACCTGTGCCGGAGAAAATGAAGGCAGCTGGCTTTGTTCCTGCAAAACAATATAATCCCAATTGTTTGAAACTATCTTCGATAAAGAAATCGAATTTGTTGAATGCAACTGAAATGTACATCCGCCAGGTGTATTTGAATCAACATAAAGCGAATCACCGGCTGAATGAGCAATATTTGAAATCATCTGAGGAAGATCGTTAACCTGAGTATAACTATTGCCAAGAAAAAGTGCTTTTTTAATGAACTGTGAAAATACTGCAGAATATGAAAAACAAACCACAGTCAAAACCAAAGCAAGCCTTAAAAAATGTTTCATAAGCAGGATATATTATTTTTTAGAACCCTTAAGAGGAACAAAAATGAGCATTATGCCAATAATGGCAATTGCTGCAAGGCTAAGAAGATAACCGGGTTTATCAAAAATGCTAAAAATCCTGATATCACCAAATGCCATTCCGGCAAACAATAGCCCAATGAGCGCTTCGCCAGCAATGAGTCCTGAAGATATAAGAATACCTTTATTGTTTATCTTTTCTTTTTGCTCAGCATTTAATTTACGTTTTTTGACAATTATATCACTGATACCTTTTAATAATCCGCCTATAAATATCGAAAAGGAAGTACCTATTGGCAAATACATCCCAACACTTATCAACATAGGGCTTTTCACCTGCATAAGTATCAAAGCTAACCCAAAGAACATTCCCATAACAATAAGTATGACTTCAGTCTTATTTTCAACGATGCCTCTTGCCATGACAGCCATAAGGCTTGCTTGTGGTGCAGGAAGTTTTTCTCCTCCAAAACCCGCATTAGTTCCAAGGACATCATTCTGCTTTTCAGGAGGCATATTTTTAATATCAGTAACAGAAAATGTTTTACCAAGCATTTCAGGTTTTTTCCCTTTATAAATAACTTCACTGGTGCCTGACAATTCTATTTTTTGAATCTCATTACTTACAGATTGTTTAATATCACCAAGATGAAGCAGAGATAAAACAAAAAACATTACCATAGAAGCCGCAACAACTCCGAATATATCACCAATCTGCATTTTCCATGGAGTACAGCCAAGTAAATGACCGGCTTTTAAATCCTGCATCATTTCTCCTGCTACAGAAACCGAGACACAGGTAAAAGCAGCAACGCCAAGAACTGCCGCAACACCAGCGTCTCCTTTCATACCCAAAGCTATCATTAGAAATGCAACAACTATCAAAACTGATACTGTCAGACCGCTTGTAGGATTATTACTTACGCCAATTATTCCTACAAGATAACCAGAAACGGCTGCAAACACAAAGCCGAGAAATATCATCACAACTGTCGCTATCATTGATATCCATATATTTTCAGTAAACTGATTAAAGATAAATAACATGATAACAGCTATGCACAAAACAATAATCAATGTCCATTTTATATTGATATCCTTGTCAGTTCTTAAAAGTTTTGTCTCATTGCCTGACGCAGCTTTTTTAACATTTGAGAAAGACCTTGAAATGCCTTCAAAAAGGCTTGAGCGCATATTATAAAGTGTATAAAATGCTCCTACCAGCATCCCTCCTATTGCAATATACCTCACATAGCTTTTCCAAACTCGGGCAATCTCAACTGACCAGTCAGGAACTGCTCCGGGATTGCTGTAATTAAGAAAATAAGCTATTGCAGGAGCAAGCAAGCCCCATGCAAGTAAACCACCACTAAAATTGATGCTTCCAAGCTTTGGCCCAATAATATAACCAACACCGAAATATGCAGGTGCCATATCAGGTGATCGGAGTAAAATATTTCCTTTAGCAAAAGAAACAACTTTCTGCCAGCTTTCAGCCATGAATTTAAATGCAACAAGACTTGTGAATAAAGCGCCTATGCCCATTCCGGAAAGGAGAAATTTTGCGCCTCCTGTGCCGGTTTGACCTGATTTATGAATTTCAGATGCTGCTAATGACTCTGGGAAAGGAAGTTCTGCATCTTCAACCAGTACTCTGCGCAGAATTGTAACAAACATTATCCCCAGCGTTCCTCCAACAGCGAGTATAAGTGTTGAAATAATATAATGTGACAACGAATAAAACGGATCCCATATTGATGAAATAAAAAATGCAGGCAGCACGAAAATAGCGCCGGAAGCTATGTTACCTCCGATTGAGCCTATTGTTCTTGCAGCATTTTCTTCAAGAATGGTTCCTTTAAGTGCTTTTAAAACTGCCATCCCGATTACAGCAGTTGTATATGTCGCAGCTATTGTCATACCTGCCTTTAAGCCAAGATATGCATTGGCTGCGCTCATAACTATTGCCATAATAACTCCCAGCAATACTGCCCGCAGGGTAAACTCCTTCATATTGGAGTCAGCGGAAACAAACGGAATGAATTTTTGGTTATCGCTCATAAATTCAGATTTTAATTATGCTGAAATAAGTAATAACGCAAAACTAATATTTTTTTGAAAAACAGCAAGAACATGAAATATCAACAAACTATTTTGCCATAATAACAAATTCGGTTCTTCTATTTCTTGCACGACCAGCTTCAGTGTCGTTGGAAGCCACAGGTTTTGTTTTTCCGAAGCCTTTGTAGGTAAGCCTTGAAGAAATAATTCCTTTGGATATCAAATATTCATATACCGATTTCGCCCTGTTTTCGGAAAGTGTCATATTTGACTCATCGCTTCCTATATTATCAGTATGCCCATTAATAGAAACATGAATTTTAGGATTTTCCGAAAGGAACTCAATAAAGCTCTCGAGAACAGATTTTGACTGGTCGGTAAGTTCAAATGAGTTTGTCTGAAAGTAAATATCGTTAAGCCTGTACGACTTGTTAACCTCAATTTTTTTAAGCTCAATATCAACTTTTTTCAATGCCATTTTTGAAACAGTATCTTCTGAAGTTATGAGATGAGTTTCATAAGCATAATCCTGCTTCTTTACAGTAAGAGTATAATCATTATTTGCTGAAACAGCAACTGCAAATTGCCCTGACACCGAATCAATCGGAATCTCAGTTACTTTTTTTGTTTCAAGGTTTTTAATTTCAACTTTAGCTGTAACCGGATCTTTTGAATTTTCTTCTTTGATATCACCTTTAACAATGGTCATTGATTCAGGTCTGGCTTCTTTATAGAGTTCAAACGAAAAAATATCTCTTCCGCCCGGGCCTTTAAGTCTGTCAGTTGTAAAATATCCTGTTTTACCGTCAATGCTGACAAAGAAACCTTCGTCATTTGACTCGGAATTTATTGGATAACCCAAGTTTTTTGGTTTAGTCCAGGAGCCGTCTTCTTTCTGTTTTGAATAGAAAATATCCAGTCCGCCAATAGTCTTCAAATCATCAGAATTTGACGAAAAATATAATGTTTTACTATCGGTATGAATAAACGGTGAGCGTTCTTTATCCTTTGTATTTATCACTGCCCCCATATTTTGAGGCGGCTGCCAAACTCCTTTTGAATTTCTTTTAGAATAATATATATCAGTAGCCCCAAACCCACCCTGTCTGTCACTAACGAAGTAAAGTGTTTTGCCATCTGAAGAAATACTTGGCTGTGATTCCCATGAATCAGGGTTATTAACATTTTCGACTTTCTGAAGGCTTACCCAATCTCCTTCAGCATTCTTTCGCGCATAATAAATATCACAATTAAGATAGCCGTTATTATCTTTGCAAATAGTAAGGTATAATTCATTATTGTCAATAGTTATAGAGGCCGCACCTTCATTATCTCCTGCATTAAAAGGGTCCGGCATTTCCTGACCGTTATCAAAAGTTCCGTTTTTACATTCACTGTACATGAATTTTTCTACGTATCTTGGCTTTTTCACCAAATCGCCCTTTGAAGGCGGAAGCTCAACAACTCTGATGTATAAAGCCAGTTCACCATCGGGAGAAATAATTGAAAAATATTCATCATTAGGTGTACAAATACCATTAACAAAGTGAGGATCAAACGGAACCGGTTTATTAAACACTTCATTATAATATCTTGCCCATTTGTAAAGGTCATTAGCACGGTTAAGATCCCCATCTGAATCAATTTTCTGAGGTTCTGAAACAAATTTATCAAGAAACATTGCAGCAGAATCCCATTGCTGTGCACCTGAGTAAATATCACCAAGATAATAATTCACATAAATATCTACATCAGGACAAACCTTTACAGCTTTCAAGAAGTACTTTTTGGCAGCTTTTAAATTATAATCAGTCTTTTTGAAATTAATATAGCCAAGGTAAAAATACGGTTCAGCTACGTCAGGTTCTTCTTCAATCACTTCTTTAAACATCTTGATTGCTTCACTGAAGTTCTTGTCTTTCATCAGGTCAACTGCTTTATCGAATTTTTTCTGAACCTTTTTGCTTTCGAATTTTGGACAAGGTGCATTATCAGTTTCATCCTGTGAGAAAGCATAGCAAAAGGAAAGCAATGATAATAAGATAAATATCAAACACCTGCTCACTTTAAACATAATGATTTATTAATTAAGTAATTATCGAGTATTACCATAGAAGTTAAAGACTCAACTAACGGAACAGCACGTGGCACAGCACAAACATCATGACGTCCATCAATTTTGATTTCAACCTGATTGCCAAATTTATCAATGGTTTTTTGTTCCTTTTTTATAGAAGAAACAGGCTTTAATGCTACATTGAAATATATATCTTCTCCATTTGAAATCCCACCTTGTACTCCGCCTGAGTTATTTGTCATCGTGCAAATTTTCCCATTTTCACAAATAAAAGAATCGTTATTCTCAGAGCCTTTTTTAGTTGCAGAAGCAAAGCCGGCACCAATTTCAAAACCTTTTACCGTATTAATTGTAAACATTGCCGCAGCCAGTTCAGAACTTAGTTTATGAAATGCCGGTTCTCCGAGACCTGGCAATACATTTTTCACGACACAAGTAATTATCCCGCCACAGGTATCACCTTCTTTTGCAACCTGTTTAAGATATTCATCCATTTTATCTGAGGTTTCAATATCAGGGCATCTCAAAGGATTTTTATAAATTTCACTAAAATCCAAGAAATTATAATCTTTTGTTATTGCAATTTTTCCAATCTGAGAAACATAAGTATAAATTTCAAAATTGAAATTCTCCAATAATTGTCTTGCCATAGAACCGGCAACAATCAATGGTTTTAATGTTCTGGCAGAAGACCTTCCGCCACCATTATGATCACGTATGCCATACTTAACTTCATAAGTAAAATCGGCATGCGAAGGTCTGTAAATATCTTTTAGTTTATTATAATCTTTTGATTTTACATCATTGTTTTTCAACAAATAGCAAATTGGAGTTCCTGTAGTTTTTCCTTCAAAAATTCCTGAGATAAAATCGACTTCATCATTTTCATTCCTTTTTGTGAAATATTCAGAATGTTCAGGATTTTGCAGAGATAAATCCTTGTTTATTCGCTCAAAATCAATAGAAACCCCCGCAGGAAATCCGTCAATTACTCCACCAACAGCGTAACCATGTGATTCTCCAAAAGTTGTAAGACAAAATATTTTTCCGAAAGTATTGCTTCCCATAAGAACAAATTTAGAGTTTTAATAAGTGAGCTAAATGTAAAAATAATCTTAATAATAACATTTTTATTAACAGAATATTATTGAACTCTCAAAAAATCCATAACGGTAAAATCACTTTCATCAGCAAATTAAAAAGAAATTTTCATCTATTTCCAGTATATTTGCAAAGTCTGATAAAAGGGAATATTAATCATTAGAATTGCTATTCGATCTGTTAAACCAGTTGAATTAATGAGCGAAAAAAACACAATTATTATTGAAATAAAAGGTTTGGTACAAGGTGTCGGATTCCGCCCTTTTATTTACAGACTTGCTCATAGTTATGATATCAAAGGTTGGGTGGAAAACAGAAACGACGGAGTTGTCATTAAAATAAACTGTGATGATGAAAATTTGTATAAATTCATTACTTCAATAAAACAAACGGCTCCACCGGCTTCAAATATTGAATCTATAAGCTTTAAGAGAACACAAGAAGAACAATTTACTGAATTTTCAATAGTTAAAAGTAAAACAATTTCTGAGAAGACAACTGATGTAAGCCCCGACATTGCTGTTTGTGATGATTGTCTAAAAGATATGAAAGTTCAGGAAAACCGTATAGATTATCCGTTTATAAACTGCACTAATTGCGGCCCGAGATTTACTATTATAAAAGACCTTCCTTACGACAGAGAAAAAACCACAATGAAAGAGTTTGCAATGTGTCCGGATTGTTTTAAAGAATATACTGATGTTTTTGACAGGCGCTTTCATGCTCAACCAACTGCTTGTTCTGTTTGTGGACCAGAATACACTTTATTGGTTAATAATGAAATCATAAAAGGGACAAAAGAAATACTTGACAGATTATCATCACTGATTTTTGAGAAGAAAATAGTTGCCATTAAAGGACTTGGAGGATATTTTTTAGCATGTGATGCCCTTTCGGAAGAAGCTGTTGCGAAGCTCAGGAAATTAAAAAACAGAGAAGGAAAGCCATTTGCTGTAATGTTTTCGGATATTGATAAATTGAGGGAATATGCTTTTGTTGATGATGTTGAAGAAGCTTCATTAACATCTTTGAAAAGACCTATCGTGCTTCTTAATCAGAAAAAGGAGATGGCTCCATCTGTTACTGTTGGGTTTAATACTATTGGTGCAATGCTGCCCTATATGCCGCTACATTATTTATTGTTTGAAAAATTGAAAATTCCGGCAATAGTGCTTACCAGCGGTAATATTTCTGATGAACCTATAATAATTGATAATCAGGTAGCAATTGAGAAATTATCACAAATAGCAGATGCTGTTCTGACTTATAACCGAGAGATACATAACAGGACTGATGATTCGGTTGTTACAATCATAAATAAAAAAGAAAGAATTTTCAGACGGTCACGCGGGTATGTTCCTGTTCCTGTGAAATTGAAAATGGATGTCGATGGCATTTTAGCAACAGGTGCTGAACTTGTAAATTGCTTTGGCATTGGCAAAGAGAATCAGGCAATTATCAGTCAGCATATCGGCGATTTAAAAAACATTGAAACTTACGAGTTTTATTGTGAGACGATAGAAAAATTCAAAAAACTTTTTCTCTTCACTCCTGCTTATATTGTCAGTGATCTTCACCCAAATTACTTATCAACTCAATATGCGGTTGAAACAGGTTTGAAACACCTTAAAGTGCAACATCATCATGCTCATATTGCTTCATGTATGGCAGAAAATGATCTCAGCGAAAATGTTATCGGAGTAAGTTTTGACGGAACCGGCCTTGGAGATGATAATAATATCTGGGGCAGTGAATTTTTTATCTGTGATTTAAAACAATACTCAAGGCAAAGTCATTTCGACTATATTCCGATGCCCGGTGGAGATAAAGTTACTCATGAACCATGGAGAATGGCTATTTCTTATCTTTACAAATACTATGGTCATGAATTTCTGAAATTTAAACTGCCTTTTTTAAAAACAACCGACTTTAAAAATATCGAATTATTATGTAATGCCATTGATAAAAACATTAATTGCCCTTTAACATCAAGCTCAGGAAGATTATTCGATGCCGTATCAGCTCTGATTAACCTATGCGCTGTCAGTAAATTTCATGCGGAAGCTCCAATGCGTTTAGAGGCAGTTATTGACAAAAAAATTAAACATGCGTACGGGTTTACAATAAATAAAACAGTTTCTTTTTCTGAAATGTTTGACCAAATAATCAATGATATAAATCATAATATTCCTGTTTCCGAAATTTCCGCAAAGTTTCATAATACTGTTATTTTAGCTATTTATGAAGTTTGCAACGAAATAAGAACTCAGCATAATTTAAACAAAGTAGTTCTTTCAGGCGGCACTTTCCAGAACAAATATCTTTTAGAAAATATTGAAAATCTTTTAGCTAAAAATAATTTCGAAGTTTACTCCCATAAAAAAGTGCCAACAAATGATGCGGGAATTGCACTTGGTCAAATAATTTTAGCCGCTAAAAGCATAGCATCTGTTAAATCAGTGAGACTATAATTTTGTTTTCCAAAATTATTTAGTCGAACTGATCCCGAGCTAACTCGAGGGATCACAAGTGTCTTATTCCCCGCCGCTTGCGGCGAAAACATGAAATATTTTATTTATAGATACCCCGCTGCTCTGCGGCGGGGAGTTTCATTGATGCAAAGCCCAAAGATTAATTATTTATGTACTAATCGAATCATAAATTGGTAATCATTTACCTAAAATATTTCTTCTTATGATTGTTTATTAGTACTTTTGCAAATCATTAAAAAACTTACATTTTATATTATGTGTTTGAGTATTCCTTCAAAAGTATTGTCAATAAACGGAGATAAAGCCACAGTATCAGTAGGTGGCACCGAATATGAAGCATCACTTCAATTGCTTGATGATGTAAAAGTTGATGATTATATTTTAATCCACACTGGTTTTGCCATTCAGAAAATAAGCGAAGAAGAGGCAATAGAAACCCTTAAGCTGATCAAAGATCTTGACAAACTTGAAGATGAGATTGATAAAGAAGATGAAAAGGATTTAAGATAAAATCTGAAGACAAAAGTAAATAGACAAAAGATATAAGATTAAAAAATTAAAACGAGGAAGACCGTCAGATGAAATATATTGACGAATACAGAGATAAAGATTTGGTAAATTTTCTTGTAGAAAAAATTTCATCAGTTGCTACAAAAGATATAGCACTTATGGAGGTTTGCGGTGGACATACGTGGGCGATTCAGAAATTCGGGATACCATCTTTGTTACCAGAAAATATCAGACTTTTATCTGGTCCCGGATGCCCGGTTTGTGTTACAAGCAAGAAATTTATTGACCATGCTGTTGCGTTTAGCCGTTTAAAAGATGTAATTATTACAACTTATGGCGACCTAATCAGAGTTCCGGGGTCAACATCATCATTAATGCATGAAAAAAGCAAAGGTGCTGATGTTCGTATTGTTTACTCAGTTTTGGATGCTTTAAAAATTGCCAAAGAAAACCCATCTAAAAAAATTGTTTTCCTTGGTATTGGTTTCGAAACTACTGCTCCCAGCAGTGCTGCAGGAATTGTAAATGCAAAAAATGATGCATTAAAAAATTTTTTCGTACTGAGCTCACATAAAATTATGCCGCCGGCAATGGCTGCTCTCATTGATGAAGGCGTGGCTATTAATGGATACATTGCACCCGGTCACGTTAGTGTTATTACCGGTTCGCATATTTATGATGAAATTCCGGTAAAATATGGCGTAGGATGTGTGGTTTCGGGGTTTGAACCTACAGATATTTTACAGACAATTTACATGCTTGTCAAACAAATTCATGATAACAACTTCAAAGTTGAAATTCAATATAAAAGAGTCGTAAAACCTGAAGGAAATATTAAAGCACAGGAAATTCTGAAAGAAGTTTTTTCTCTTAGAGAAGACTGGTGGAGAGGTTTGGGAAATATTCCGTATAGTGGACTTTGCATCAACGAAAAATACAGCGATTATGATGCTGAGAGAATGATTGAAGTAAATATTGAAGAAACAAAAGAAGAAAAAGGTTGTATTTGCGGTGAAATTCTTAAAGGATTGAAAAAACCTAATCAGTGTAAACTTTTTGGGACAATATGTACGACATCAAACCCGGTTGGGGCATGTATGGTTTCGCACGAAGGTGCATGCAGTGCTTATTTTAGATTTAACAAGTAATGGAAAAAAATATTTTATTAGGTCATGGTAGCGGTGGAAAATTAACACACGATCTTATCACAAGTTTGTTTGTCAGGTATTTCAACAATAATGTTCTTCGTCAGCAGACAGATTCAGCATTGCTAAATATTGACACTAAGAATATTGCTTTTACTACGGATTCTTATGTTGTTGACCCCATATTTTTCCCGGGAGGAAATATCGGCAAACTGGCAGTATGCGGAACAGTTAATGATTTGGCAGTTTCAGGTGCTATTCCAAAATACATAAGTGCTGCATTTATCATTGAAGAAGGCTTTTCATTTGCAGAGCTCGAGAAAATAGTAATATCAATGGCTGAAGAAGCTAAAAAGGCAGGAGTTATAATTGTTACCGGTGACACAAAAGTTGTAAATAAAGGACAATGTGATAAATTATTCATTAATACTGCTGGCATTGGAATTATATCAGAGAAAAACTTAAATATAAGTTCCGGTAATGAAATTAAAGCAGGAGATAAAATTATTGTTAACGGCTCAATCGCCGACCATGGTATGGCAATTATGGCTGAAAGAAATTTTGAAAATTTTAAAACAGAAATAAAATCAGATTGCGCTTGTCTTAACCATCTTATTAAGGAAATTACAGACTCAGGATGCAAAATAAAATTTATGAGAGATGCCACTC
>CAZELC010000062.1:0-11808 GCA_964512865.1 uncultured Bacteroidales bacterium | reverse complement strand
AACTTAAGCAGAATGAATGGGGAATTGCTGAAGGTGAGCCGCCATTTGACCTGCTTACAGAATCTCAAATAATTGAGATGAGTGAATATGGTATCGAATTCGGAAGCCATACTCAAACACACCGCGATTTGCTTCGTCTTGACTCAGAATCGGCAAAAGAGGAAATTGAAGGCAGTAAAAATGATATTGAAACTCTTACAGGCAAACAGGTCATTTCTTTTGCTTATCCTTTTGGTGGAATTAATGACAATATTAAAAAAATCACAAGCGATTCAGGTTATAAGTATGGGATTTCAACTAATACCGGACCGTACGACTTTAATGAAGATTTAATGCAGATAAGAAGGATTGAAGTAAGCAAGAAAACTTCATTAGGTGCCTTTAAGTGGAAGGTCAGCGGAAAGTACTTTACCGGTTTTTCTATTTGGTCATTTCTCACTTCAAAATAATATGTACACGAAATTGCGAAAGAAAGTTTTTACTATGGTTGAGGGCAATCATGAAAAATACTCGGCCAGTTGGTTTTTTGAACTTTATCTTATCATCCTGATTTCATTAAATGTCTTAGCTTTAATCTTATTGACCGTCCCTGAAATGCGGCCAGTAATCGGAATATATTATAAATACTTTGAGGCATTTTCTTTTTTCTCTTTTGCCATTGAATACATTATGAGGGTATGGACATGCGTTGAGATAAAAAAATACAGTCATCCTCTTTTTGGAAGGCTTAGATATATGATTTCTGCAATAGCAATTATAGATTTATTATCTGTTCTGAGCTTTTATTTTCATACCGGACACAGTGCAACATATATTAGAATTTTAAGATTATTCAGAATAGTGATGATCTTTAAATTTTTAAGATATCTAAAATCATTAAGGCTGGTTGTGCATGTTATAAAAGATAAAAGAGCTGAATTACTTATTGTTATTAGCTTTTTAATGCTAATGCTGATTTTCTCTTCATCATTAATGTTTTTTGTTGAACACCCTGTTCAACCTGAAGTTTTCAGAAGTATTCCTGATTCAATGTGGTGGGGCATCAATACTATCACAACTGTTGGTGCTACTTCAGGAAACCCCGTAACATTTATAGGCAAATTATTGGCAGGAATAGTTTCCATACTTGGAATAGGACTCTTCGCTTTGCCGACAGGGATTCTCGCTTCTGCTTTTTCAGAGCATGTTACAAAGCATAAACAGAAAAAACCAGCTAAAAAATGCCCTCATTGTGGAAAAGAACTGGAATAAATTCCTTTTTTTTCCTTATTGTATTGATAGACTTCCTTTTTTATTTACATTTGCACAAAATTTTAAATTAATCTAAAATCCTATAATTATGAAAGTTTTGGTCGTTGGTACCGGATATGTTGGACTGGTTACAGGTACGTGTTTCGCTGAAGTTGGCGTGGATGTAACATGCATTGATATTGATAAAACTAAAATTGATAACCTCTTAAAAGGTATAAGTCCAATTTATGAACCTGGTCTTGATGAAATGATTGAAAAAAATGTAAACAAAGGACGCTTACATTTTACTACCAGCCTTCCTGATTGCATTCATGATGCTGATGTTGTTTTTATTGCAGTCGGAACCCCTCCTGATGAAGACGGAAGCGCCGATCTTCAGTATGTTATTGCTGTTGCAAGGGAAGTCGGAAAACACATGAACAAATATATGCTCGTAGTAACAAAAAGCACTGTGCCTGTTGGTACAGCCGTTAAAGTTAAAGCAGCTGTATCTGACGAACTTCAAAAAAGAAATGTGAATATAGAATTTGATGTGGCTTCTAACCCTGAATTTCTTAAAGAAGGTGCTGCTATTGATGATTTTCTTAAACCCGACAGAATTGTCGTTGGAATTGAATCGGCCAAAGCTGAAGAAATGATGCAAAGATTATATAAACCATTCGTTTTAAATGGACATCCCGTGATTTTTATGGATATTCCTTCAGCAGAAATGACCAAATATGCTGCAAACGCAATGCTTGCAACTAAAATAAGCTTTATGAACGACGTTGCTAATCTTTGCGAAATAATGGGCGCTGACGTAAATATGGTTCGCAAAGGCATTGGAAGTGATACCCGTATTGGAACAAAATTTATTTATCCCGGTGTTGGTTATGGCGGTTCTTGCTTTCCAAAAGATGTTAAAGCATTAATAAGAACTGCAAATGAAAACGGATATAATATGCGAGTTCTGCAAGCCGTTGAAGATGTAAATGACGACCAGAAATCTGTTTTGTTTAAAAAAGCTCTTAAATATTTTGGTGGAAATTTGAATGGTAAAACAGTTGCTTTGTGGGGGTTGTCATTTAAACCTGAAACTGATGATATGAGGGAAGCTCCTGCTTTGGTTCTGATTAAACATCTTAAAGAAGCAGGCAGTAATGTAAAAGCTTATGACCCTGTTGCAATGGAAGAATGTCACAGACGTATCGGCGATATCATAGAATACGCAAAAGATCCTTATGGTGCACTCGAAGATGCTGACTGTCTTATGCTTGTTACTGAATGGAAAGAATTCAGAATACCTGACTTCACCATGATGAAAAAATTAATGAATAAAGCTGTAATTTTCGATGGAAGAAATATTTACGATGCCGCCGAGATGAAAGAAACTGGCTTCGATTATTACTGCATCGGTATCAAAGGTAATTTGTAAAAAAAATTATAGCCGGGAAAAACCATCAGGCTAAAATATAAATTATGAAAAAGAAAATCTTAGTTACGGGAGGAGCAGGATTTCTTGGTTCTCACCTTTGTGAAAGATTGCTTAATGAAGGAAATGAAGTAATTTGCCTGGATAATTACTTTACCGGCTCAAAGCAAAACGTTGTTCACCTTCTTAAAAACCCGTTTTTTGAAATTATAAGGCATGATGTAACCATGCCCTTTTTCATAGAAGTTGATGAAATTTATAATCTTGCATGTCCAGCATCACCTGTTCATTACCAATATAATGCTATTAAAACCATAAAAACTTCTGTTTTAGGTGCCACAAATATGCTTGGGCTTGCAAAACGAATTAAAGCTAAGATACTTCAGGCTTCCACAAGTGAAGTTTATGGCGACCCTCAGGTTCATCCACAAACTGAAGATTATTGGGGACATGTTAACCCAATAGGACTACGCGCTTGCTACGATGAAGGTAAAAGATGTGCAGAAGCATTGTTTATCAACTATCATAGGCAGAATAACGTACGTATAAAGATAATGAGGATTTTTAATACTTACGGACCAAAAATGCACCCAAATGATGGTCGTGTTGTGTCAAATTTTATTATCCAGGCTTTAAATGGTGAAGATATTACTATATTTGGTGATGGCTCTCAGACAAGAAGCTTTTGCTTTGTTGACGATCTTGTCGACGGAATGATCAAACTTATGAGTACCGGAGATGATTTTATAGGACCTGTAAACGTTGGCAATCCAAATGAATTTACAATACTTCAGCTTGCAGAATCAGTATTAAGATTGACAAATTCGAAATCAAAACTGATTTTCCTGCCTCTTCCTGAGGATGACCCTATGCAACGGCAACCAAATATTTCAGTTGCAAAAGATGTTCTCGGTTGGGAGCCAAAGATACAACTTGAAGAAGGTCTTGTTAAAACCATAAACTATTTTAAATCCATTTCCTAACCTGCTTTTTAATGAATATTCTGGTAACTGGCTCAAACGGTCAACTTGGCAGCGAATTAAAACTACTTTATAATGCTTATCCGGAGCACCATTTTTTCTTTACGGATATTGACGAGCTTGATATTACCAGCAAAGAAAAGGTTTCTGTGTTTTTTAAGGTAAATAAAATTGATCTGATTGTTAATGCAGCTGCATACACCGCTGTTGATAAGGCTGAGACAGACAGGAGCAACGCAATGCTTATAAATGCAGAAGCAGTAAAAATTCTGTCCGAAGTATCTGTTGAAAATAACGCCTTTCTTATTCACGTTTCAACCGATTATGTTTTTGACGGAAATGGAAAAGCACCATATAAGGAAGATGATAAATTAAATCCACAATCTTTTTATGGTCTTACAAAACTTCAGGGTGAATTGTTGATGCAAACAACATGCAGCAAAGGTATAATCATTCGCACCGCTTGGCTTTATTCGTTCTTTGGGAACAATTTTGTTAAAACAATTCTCCGTGTAGGAAAGGAACGCTGTGAACTTAAAGTTGTGAACGATCAAATTGGTAGCCCAACTTATGCTGCAGATCTTGCAAAAGCAATACTCGAAATAGTTTCAAAAATTGACAGTATTGAAAAAGTTGAAATTTTTCACTATTCAAACGAGGGAATTATTACATGGTATGATTTTGCAAAGACGATAATTGAAATATCTGGAATAAATTGTAAGGTGTATCCTGTTTCATCAGCGGAGTTTCCAACACCAGTAAAAAGACCGTCATTTAGTGTTCTCGACAAGTCTAAAATCATAAGCAGGTTTGGAATTGAAGTTCCGTTTTGGAAAGAAAGCCTGGAAATTTGTCTGAAAAAACTACTTGCTTAATTCATCTGCTCTAATACAAACAAGCAATTCTCCTTTAATTTCAATTTTAAAATTCATATTAGAAATCGCTTTAAAAAACGCTTTGGAGCAACCTTGCTTTAGCCTGTCGTGAAGTTCGATTAGAATTATTCTTGTCTTTGAAAGCCATTCCAGATTATCATTTTCGAAAACTTCCTTTTCAGCGCCCTCGATATCAATTTTAAGCACATCTATAACTTGCAGTTGAAATTTCTGCATAATTTCATTGATTGTAACTGTCTTAATTGTTTTATCCGACTCAAAGACTGTTTCGGTTGTCATGAATCCCCAGTTGCCTAATCCCGGATCGGTTATTTCAATAAAACCTTCATTTCCCCAGACTGCATTTTGCAAGCAATGAACATCCTTAAATTGTGCTGTATTTTTAACAAGCATTTCAAAATTCGATTTTTCAGGCTCTATTGCAATTATTTCGACTTCAGGATATTTGCCTTTATAGAAAACTGATACTAAGCCAATGTTTGCACCACAATCAACTATTGTTCTAGGTATAAATCCAAAATCTATATCATATTCATCATTTGTGAAAATATCGTAGAATGTGTGAATATCAGTTGTACCATTTCTTAAGTACATTTTACCTGCATTGTTCTTGGCACTTATCTCAATAATCTTCTTTCCTGTCTTTCGTTGAAAAAGAAGTGATAAGTTATTAATAAAACCTATTTTTTTTATCGGTGCAAAAACGTATTTCATTTGAAGTGCCTAAAGTTTGAAGTTTAAAGTGCCTAAAGTTAGTAAAATTTTGATTAACTGAGTTAATTTGTTATTTTGTTGAGTTGTTGTAGGTCTCAAGTCTTTAGTATCAAGTATCAAGTCTTAAGTATAAGACAACTTTAGTCACTTTAGCTCACTTTAAGTACTTTAGCTCACTTTAAGTACTTTAGCTCACTTTAATTACTTTAGGCACTTTTCTAATTATTCCTGAATACAAACTTATCCTTATCAAAATCCACAATTATTCCACAATCCTTATGAATATCGCATGAGATAATTGCTTTTGATAGCATATTTAAAACTTCTTTCTGAATGACTCTTTTTACCGGACGAGCACCGAATTGTGGATCAAAACCTTCATGGGCAATCATTTCAATTGCATTATCCGTAAATTCAATACCTATTCCGTTCTCCGAAAGCATGTTTTTAATAATGTTTAACTGAAGAACCACAATTTCCCTGATTTCTTTTTCAGTTAGGGGTGTAAACATTATCACTTCATCAATCCTGTTTAAAAATTCCGGTCGGATTGTTTGTTTGAGAAGCTCAAAAACTTTTCTTTTAGTTTCCTCAATAAGACCATCACGATTCTTATCATTGAGCTTTGCCATTTCTTCCTGTATCAGATGCGAACCGATGTTGGAAGTCATAATGATTATAGTATTTTTGAAGTCAGCAGTTCTTCCTTTATTATCGGTTAACCTGCCATCATCCAGAACCTGTAGAAGTATATTGAAAACGTCAGGATGTGCTTTTTCGATTTCGTCAAGAAGGACCACTGAATATGGTTTTCTTCTAACAGCCTCAGTAAGCTGTCCGCTTTCATCATAACCAACGTAACCCGGAGGCGCTCCGATTAATCTCGATACAGTGTGCCTTTCCTGATATTCAGACATATCAATACGTACAAGGGCACTTTCATCACTGAAAAGAAATTCCGCAAGTGCTTTTGCAAGCTCTGTTTTTCCCACACCTGTTGTTCCAAGGAAAATAAAAGAGCCAATAGGACGCTTTGCATCTTGTAAACCGGCACGACTTCTTCTAATTGCATCAGCAATAGCCTGAATGGCTTCATCCTGACCAATAACTCTTTTATGAAGTTCATTCTCCAAAAATAAAAGCTTTTCTTTTTCCCCCTGAAGCATTTTGCTCACCGGAATTCCTGTCCATTTTGAAACAACATCCGCAATCTGTTCTGAACCTATTTCTTCATTAATAAGTGCTGAGTCTTTCTGCAATTCATTGAGTTTATTTTTTAACTCATCAAGCTTTCTTTCCGATTCTTTTATTTTGCCGTATCTAAGTTCAGCTACTTTCCCATAGTCGCCTTCACGTTCTGCTTTTTCAGCTTCAAATTTAAAATTTTCGATATCTTTTTTTATTACTTGTATTGATTCGACAATTTCTTTTTCAGATTGCCATTTTGCTTTAATTGTATTTCTTTCCTCACTCAGGTTTGCTATTTCCTTATTTAGATCTTCAAGTTTTGTCTTATCATTTTCACGCTTAATAGCTTCACGTTCAATCTCCAACTGGCGAATTCTGCGTTCGGTTTCATCAAGTTCTTCCGGAACCGAGTTTATTTCCAGACGCAATTTTGCCGAGGCTTCATCAATAAGATCAATAGCTTTATCAGGCAGGAAACGGTCAGTGATATATCTTTTAGAAAGCTCAACAGCAGAGATTATTGCCTCATCCTTTATTCTCACGTGATGATGGGTTTCATAACGTTCCTTCAAACCTCTAAGAATTGAAATAGAATCAGCAACGCTGGGCTCATCAATTATTACTATCTGAAAACGCCTTTCAAGAGCTTTATCTTTTTCGAAGTACTTCTGATATTCTTTCATTGTAGTTGCGCCAATCGCTCTCAACTCACCTCTTGCAAGCGCAGGTTTTAGAATATTGGCTGCATCCATTGCACCTTCTGATGCACCCGCTCCAACTAATGTATGTATTTCATCAATAAAAAGAATTATCTCGCCATCCGATAAAATTACTTCCTTAATAACACTTTTCAATCTTTCTTCAAATTCACCTTTATACTTTGCGCCGGCTATAAGGGAACCCATATCAAGAGAATACAATTGCTTTGACTTGAGGTTTTCAGGGATATCACCACTGATAATTCTATGTGCAATTCCTTCCGCAATTGCAGTTTTTCCAACACCAGGTTCACCAATCAGAATGGGATTGTTTTTTGTCCTTCTCGAAAGTATCTGCAAAACTCTTCTTATTTCATCATCTCTCCCTATCACAGGGTCAAGTTTTCCTGAACGTGCCAAATCATTCAGATTTTTAGCATATTTGTTAAGTGCATTGTAACTTTCTTCTGCAGATTGTGAATTGACATTTGAACCCTTTCTCAGCTCTTTTATTGCTGACATCAGGTCTTTTTCATTAATTCCATTATCTTTCATCAGCTTTGACGCAAGACTACCTGTGTCAAGAATACCAAGCAGCAAGTGTTCTATTGAAACAAATTCATCATTTAGTTTTTTTGAAAGCTCAGTAGCCTTGTTTAACGCATTATTGGATTCTCTAGAAAGATATTGTTCGCCACCGCTTACTTTTGCATACGATTTAATAATCTGCTCAAGCGCTCTTGAGAAAATATCTGCATTAACACTTAATTTGTTCAATAGATAAGGTGTAACATTTTCATCAACCAGCATAACACCTTTAAGCAAATGAGCACATTCTATCGACTGATTTTGATTAGCTGAAGCAATTTCCTGAGCTTTTTGAACTGCTTCCTGCGCTTTAATTGTGAAATTATTGAAATTCATTTTTTATCCTCCTTTTCAGAAATCGCCCAAGTCAAATTTAAAGCCATCAGAAAAAACAGCAAATAACAAGTCAAATTGACATAAACCACTGTGATTCAACATGAAAAAATGTCAGTTTGATTTTTTTGCTTTTTCACAATACAGTCAGGTTAACTATTTCCTGAAATTGCACAACTTTAAAATAAAACGATTCCTTTAATTTCATTTTTTGAAAAATAATAATGGAACAAATATTATTTCAGTTTTAGAGATTATAAAACTTGTTAATAATTAAGTGAAAAATCATCTGTAACTTAAGCATAACATAAAGTTTAGTTAGTTATTTTTGTATAAAATAAGATAAGTGGAAGCACAGGTAGAACAATATAACGAAGAGGCGATAAAATCCCTTGAATGGCAGGAACATATCAGGATGCGTCCGGGAATGTACATTGGTAAGCTTGGCGATGGTTCTTCCCCTGATGACGGGATTTATGTTCTTCTTAAAGAAACCATTGATAACTCTATTGATGAGTTCATCATGGGAAATGGACGTTCACTTGAGATTTCCATTAAGGAGCACAGAGTTATGGTGCGCGATTATGGTCGCGGTATACCTCTTGGAAAAGTTGTTGATTGTGTTTCAAAAATTAACACCGGCGCAAAATATGATTCCAAAGTATTCCAGAAAACTGTAGGGCTAAATGGTGTCGGATCAAAAGCTGTAAATGCTTTATCTTCATATTTTAAGGTTCAATCCATTCGTGAAGGGAAGAGTAAAATAGCTGAGTTCAATGCCGGCAAACTCATTAATGAAGAGCTGATAACAGGTTCCTCGGAAGAACTCAGAAATGGTACTATTATTACCTTTTGCCCCGATGAAAAAATATTCGGTAATTACCATTTCATTAATGAATATATTGAAAAAATGCTGTGGAACTATGCTTTCCTAAACAACGGACTTTCAATATATTATAATGGAGAAAAATATCTCGCAAAGAACGGTCTTCTCGATTTGCTTAACAATTATATCGACGGGCCGGTGGTCTACCCTATCATACATATAAAAGAAAACGGTTTTGAATGTGCTCTTACCCATAGTGAAAATCAATATTATGAAGATTATTACTCTTTTGTCAACGGGCAGCATACAACTCAGGGCGGAACACATCTTCAGGCATTCAAAGAAGCAGTAGTTAAAACAGTAAGGGAATTTTACAAAAAAGATTTTGAAGCCAGTGATATACGCGAATCTATTATTGCAGCAGTAAGCATAAAAGTTCAGGAGCCCGTTTTCGAATCGCAAACCAAAACAAAACTCGGCTCACAATATGTTGAACCTAACGGTCAAACTATTAAAAACTATATTACTGATATTGTAAAAAAGAACCTTGACAACTATCTGCATCAAAATCCTGATACTGCCGAAGCACTGCTTAAGAAAATTCTGCAATCGGAAAAAGAAAGAAAAGACCTTGCAAATATTAAAAAAATAGCAAAGGATAGTATTAAAAAAGCAAGTCTTCATAACAAAAAACTTAGAGATTGCAAAATCCATTATAACAGCAACCATGAACGCAGGCTTGAAAGTACTTTGTTTATTACAGAAGGTGATTCAGCGAGCGGCTCAATAACCAAATCAAGGGATGTCGCCACACAGGCAGTTTTCAGCTTGAGGGGTAAGCCATTGAATTGTTACGGGCTTTCAAAAAAAATAGTTTATGAAAATGAAGAGTTCAACCTATTGCAATCGGCTATCAATATAGAAGAAGGTGTAGACGACATCAGATATAATAATATTGTGATAGCAACTGATGCTGACGTTGACGGAATGCATATAAGACTTCTGACAATTACTTTTTTCCTGCAGTTCTATCCGGAAATAATCAGAACCGGTCATTTATATATACTGCAAACACCGTTATACAGAGTAAGAAACAAAAAGAAAACTTTTTACTGCTACAGTGAAGAAGAACGTAATGAAGCAATTAAAGAGCTTGGAGGTTCTCCTGAACTCACAAGGTTTAAAGGACTTGGTGAAATATCACCTGATGAATTCAAAAACTTTATCGGCGACTCTATACGTTTAGAGCCTGTTATGCTTACCAAAGATTCTCCTGTAAATGATATACTTTCTTTTTATATGGGAAAAAATACGCCTGACAGGCAGAACTTCATTATTGAAAATCTGAGAATCGAGGAAGATATTCTGGAAAACTGATATTTATAAAAAAGAAAAGCATTCGGTTTCATTTATTGCTTTTTTTTGTTTATTTGCAAACAGCAGAATAATTTACAGAAAGCGTTGACCGGCAAATCAAAAACAAAACAGAAACAGAAGGATATAAGCCGTTATTACGGACTTTTTATATTTTTATTTGCATTTATCCTTTACGGAAACAGTATTAAGAATAATTATAATCTTGATGATGAATTCGTCACCAATGGTAACCCGCAAATATCCAAAGGCATTAAAGCCATTCCTGAAATTTTCACAACACTTTACTCACAAAGACAAAATTTAAGTTATGGTTACCGCCCTGTTGTTAAAGCCACATTTGCAATTGAGTATCAGCTTTTCGGATGGAATCCGCATCTAAGTCATTTCATAAATGTATTACTTTACGGTTTATGCTGTTTATTACTGCTTCGCTTCCTGAAGAGAATATTTGCAAATTACGACCATAGATTTTTATTTATCATCGTATTATTATTTGTTGCTCATCCGACTCATACGGAAGTAGTGAACAGCCTGAAAAACAGAGATGAAATACTAAGTTTAATATTTGCTTTATGCGCGAGCATCGCCTTTTTCAAATTCATCAATAAAAAAAACATTATTACAATAATTACAGGAATTATTTTCTTTGCTTTGGCTGTTCTTTCAAAGCTTAGCGCCGTAACTTTTATTGCAATTATTCCAATTGCCGCTTATTTTAAAAACAATAACAACACACCGTCAACTGATAGTTTTAAAATTGAATTCAATAGTAGCAGCTTCTATTTTACCAAATTAAAAGAACTTACTAAAAATGGCTTATTGATATTTTTTGCCAGTGTCGCTATTTATGCGCTTTATATTTTCTACAATCTTAAATTCCCGAAATTCATAATTTCTATTCTATTTTTAACGGCAGGTATTCTTTTTATTATATCCAAATTTAAAGGGAAGAACAACAAACGAAAAGTGCTATTTTACATTATTTCTTACTTTGTAATAATATTAATTATTGGAGTATTTTTAAATGACACACCTCTTGTCTCTCTTTTATTTTTCATTTTAGCATCAATTATTTTATTTTTTATTGCTAGGGGAAAAGAGCATTTTATAATATTCATTCGGGATGTAAATTCTTTTTCAAGGAAGAATATTGTTTTTATAATAATTTCAGCTGTATTACTTATAGTTTTTCTTTTGGCTTTGTATCTTCCAAAATTATATCTTCCTGAAACGAAAGCCAAGGTTGAATATTGGCAAAATCCCCAATACTTTGCCGACACATCATCGTATATTATTAACGGGTTTTACACTTTATGGTTTTACTTTAAGATACTTATTTTCCCGTACAAACTTTCATTTTACTACGGTTACAATATGTTTCCTGCCATAGAATTTTTCAATTACAGGATATTAATATCGGTATTTATTACACTGGTACTTTTGTTTTACTCCTTAGCATGTATCAAAAAGAAAAATATTATTTCATTCGGTATAATATTCTTTTTTATTTCCATATCTATGTATTCCAATTTCTATGTTCCTGTAG
>CAZELC010000061.1:0-11826 GCA_964512865.1 uncultured Bacteroidales bacterium | reverse complement strand
CAGGTAGCTTAGGAGAATTATATATCCGTGAAAATTTCCCGAAAGCAAAAATCCAATGTTTCGATGATATTATGGATGCTATTGCTGCTTTAAAAGCTAAAAAAATTGATTATGTGATTACAGCCTATACCACAGCATTAAAAGCAGAGCATAAAAACCGCGACCTGGTTTTGCTTCCTGAAGAATACACAAACGAATATGCTGCTATTGCCTTCAACAAAAAAAGTGATAAACTGCTGAATGAAATAAATAAGATAATTGCTGAATTTAAAGCTGATGGAACATTAGATCAGGTAATAAACCATTGGATAAGAAAAGATGGCTCCGATTATGAAAAATTAAGTATTCCTGCGGTAAATTCAGGGAACCCGATTACGGTTGCAATTGCGGCGAACAGGGAACCAATGTGTTTTGTCTCCGAAAATAAATATGTAGGGCTTGATTGTGAACTTATTGAGCGTATTGCTTATAAACTTGGAAGACCAGTTAAATACTCCGATATGAAATTTTCCGCATTATTGGCAGCGCTTCAGTCAGGGAAAGCAGATGTGGTTATTTCAAACATGACGGCAACAGAGGAACGCAAGAAGCAAGTAAATTTTTCGGATGGATATTTTTTAAACCCGCAGGTGCTTCTAACCTATAATAATGCTTATGCGGCAAGCTTCAAAAAACAAGGGTGGATTTCAAAAATAAAGGAGAGTTTCTATAACAATATTATTCTTGAAAAAAGATATATCCTGCTTTGGAACGGGCTAAAAGTAACTTTTTTTGTATCAATATTATCAGCTTTGTTAGGCACAATAATGGGTGCAGGCGTTTGCTTTTTAAGAATGCGAAAAAACAAGTTTTCTCAAATTATAGCCAAAGTTTATATCGATCTTTTCAGGGGTATTCCGCAAGTTGTCCTTTTAATGATAATGTTTTACGTTATTCTGGCTCCACTTAATATCAGCGGTGTTGCAGTAGCAATAATAACATTTGCAATGAATTTTGCTGCTTATGTTTCCGAAATGTTTAGGACATCAATTGAGAGCGTTAGCAAAGGGCAAACTGAAGCCGGAATTGCAATGGGATTCAGCAAGATTAAAACATTTTTATATATTATTATGCCACAGGCAGTTCACAGAGTATTGCCTGTTTATAAAGGAGAATTTATAGCACTTGTAAAAATGACTGCTATTGTCGGTTATATTGCGGTTCAAGATTTAACCAAAGCAAGTGATATTATCAGAAGCCGTACATTTGACGCTTTTTTCCCATTGATAATGATAGCAGTTCTATATTTTATGCTGGCATGGGGAATAACATATTTTTTGGAAAGAATTCAAATTAAACTTTCACCAAAAAGAGAAAGAAAATAATTTTTTACAGAAATTTTTCAATTAATTCATTTTCGATAATGATAAAAACAGAACATCTCTCAAAAAACTTTGGCGATCTTGAAGTCCTTAAAGATATCAATTTGGAAATAAACAAAGGAGAAATCATTTCTATTATCGGGCCGTCAGGAACAGGGAAAAGTACACTTCTTCGGTGCTTAAATCTGCTTGATAAACCTACGGGAGGAAAAATACTGATTGACGGAATTGACATAATGGACTCAAAGAACAATCAAAATATCCTCAGGCAAAAAATGGGAATGGTATTCCAGAACTTTAATCTTTTTGAACATCTTACAGTTTTGGAAAATCTTACTATCGGTCCTGTTAAACTTTTGAAAAAGAGTAAACAAGATGCAGAGAAAAGAGGTCGTGAACTTTTAAAAATGGTTGGTCTTGCAGTAAAAGAAAAAGCATTTCCTGATGAGCTTTCAGGCGGACAACAACAACGCGTTGCCATTGCCCGTTGCCTGTCAATGAACCCTGAAATTATTCTTTTCGACGAACCCACATCAGCACTTGACCCCACAATGGTTAGTGAAGTACTCGGTGTAATCCGCAGGCTTGCAGCTGACGGAATGACTATGGCAATTGTAACACATGAAATGAAATTTGCCGGTGATTTATCAACCAGAGTTTTATATATGGACGAAGGGGTAATTTACGAAGAAGGAACACCTCATGAAATTTTCAATAATCCCAAAAAAGAAAAAACCAAAAATTTCATAAACAGAATTAGGAATTTTTATTATCATATTGATAATGATAAATATGATTTATACGACCTTAGAGCCGGACTTGAAGAATTTTGCCAGAAGCACTTTTTTCATCAGCAACAGATAAATCATATCACTTTAATTATTGAAGAAGTTTTGCAATTATGCTTTAATGAAGGTCAATCAGAAGAAAGAAATGAAATTCTTCAAAAAACCGGTGGCATGGATTTGACAGTTGCATTTTCTGAAAAAACAAATGAGATTACGGCATGTTTTTCATGCGATGCTTCTCTTAAAACAATTATTAATGAAGTTGAAGATTCAGACGGGTTAAGTTTAGTCATAATTACTAATATTTCCAGTTCATTAAAAGAAGAAATAAAAAACCACAAAGTAGTTTTGGATATTATACTAAAACAGTAAATGAGTCATAAATTATTAATTTTAAAGGTAATAATTGCTAAAATCAAACTTTTTAAATTAAGCATTTTTGTATTTTTTTACATCACTATTAAACTTCCCACAATAAAAATTTGTACTTTTGCAAAAAATTTGACCATTTACTCGTAAAGCTTTATTTCTGTAGGATTTAATAAATTCCCCTGGTTTTTCAGATAGTCTGCCCAAAAATGAAAACCCATAAATTCAGCAATTGTAGTGGTATAAAATATTAATAAACAGTTCAGAGTTTCAGAATAATATCTTGGAAGCCGAGCATAAAACACTTATTATGACTTTATCAAAACTTAGAAACATTGGAATAGCAGCACATATTGATGCCGGCAAAACAACAGTTACGGAAAGAATTCTTTATTACACAGGAGTTAAACGCAAAACAGGCGAAGTCCATGACGGACAAGCGACAATGGATTTTATGAAGCAGGAGCAGGAAAGAGGTATTACCATAGCTTCAGCAGCTATTACCTGTCAGTGGAAAGGCTCCCAGATTAATCTTATTGATACGCCAGGACACGTTGACTTTACTATTGAGGTTGAACGTTCTCTGAGAGTAATCGATGGAATGGTTGCAGTATTTTGTGCTGTAGGCGGTGTTGAACCTCAAACGGAAACAGTTTGGAATCAGGCAGATCATTACAAAGTACCCAGAATTGCATTTATAAATAAAATGGACAGAACCGGTGCTGATTTCAACGAAGTTCTCAGCATGATGAACAAATATCTTGATGCCAGAGCTTTGCCTTTTCAGCTCCCAATTGGAGTAGAAGAAGATTTTACTGGTATTATCGACGTAATTGAAAGGAAAGCTTATGTTTTTAAAGATTATGAAAGAATAGAAACAAATATCCCATCCGAACTGATAAATGACGTTGAAAATGCAAGAA
Organism: uncultured Bacteroidales bacterium; assembly: GCA_964512865.1. Lineage (GTDB taxonomy): Bacteria > Bacteroidota > Bacteroidia > Bacteroidales > CAIWKO01 > CAZELC01. Next base: position 8,385 of record CAZELC010000061.1, on the reverse strand, counting down.
ATAATATTGTTGAGAAGCTTGCAGATTATGATGATGAAATCATGAGTCTATATTTTGAGGAGAAGGAAATATCCGCAGAAATGATAAAAAAAGCGGCTCGTGAAGCATCGCTGAAGTTGTTAATTACTCCTGTATTTTGCGGTGCTGCATATAAAAACAAAGGTATTCAATTATTGCTTGATGCGGTGATTGATTATCTTCCATCGCCAATTGATGTTGGTGCTGTAGTTGGTATTGATATTGAAAACAATGAAAAAACTCGCAGCAGAAACCCTTCGAAAAATGAACCTTTTTCTGCACTGGCTTTCAAACTAATCCATGATCCATTTGTTGGTCAGCAGACATTTATCCGAATATATTCGGGAACCCTTGCCAGCGGAATGCCATTGCTTAATGCAACAAAAAACAAGCATGAACGCGCAGGCCGAGTTTTCAGAATTCATGCTAAAGAAAGAGAAGAAATAAAGGAAGCCGGTCCTGGAGAAATTGTTGCACTCATTGGTATGAAATATACAAAAACAGGCGACACGCTTTGCAACAGCGAACATCCGCTGCTTCTTGAAAACATCTATATTCCGCCTTCAGTAATTGAACTTAAAATAAATCCGGTGGTCAGAAAAGATCAGGAAAAAATGATTGAAGCTTTACGGAAGCTTACCAATGAAGATCCTTCCTTTAACATGCATTACAATGACGAAACCAATGAAACCGTTGTTTCAGGAATGGGTGAGCTTCATTTAGAAATCATTATTGACAGGCTGCGAAATGAATTTGCTGTAGAAGTAGAAGTTGGACCTCCATCAGTTGCTTTCAGGGAAGCAATTACAATTGAATCGGAAAATGATTATAAATATGCAAAACAAAGCGGTGGACGAGGGCAGTTTGCACGCACAGTTATAAGAATTGAACCTAACGAAGGTAAAGGATATGAATTTATAGATAAGATAAAAGGCGGCGCCATCCCGACAGAATATGTTGTTTCCGTAAACAAAGGTATTCAGAAAACTATGGAAAGCGGAATAATTGCAGGTTTTCCTGTTGTAGATGTAAAAGTTACTTTGCTTGATGGCACTTTCCACCCTGTCGACTCATCAGATATGGCGTTTCAGACTTGTGCTTCAATCTGTTTTAAAAATGCATTTCTAAAAGCGAACCCCATTTTACTTGAACCGGTAATGAAGGTTGAGGTCAACACTCCTGACGAATATATCGGTGAGATTGTAGGAAATCTAAACAGACGCCGTGGAAAAATTGAAGCCATGAGACGTTATCGTAAAGGTTCACAAAAGTTAAATGCTTTTACGCCATTAATGGAAATGTTCGGTTATGCTAATCAGTTAAGGAATATTTCGAGTGGGCGTGCTAATTATTCAATGGAGTTTCATAGATATGAAGCTGTTCCAAAATCAGTTCAGGAAGAAGAACTTAAAAAAATAGCTGAAAAGAAAAGAAACGAGAAAAACCAATAGCTTTCAATAACAGATTAATAAAGTTTTTTAATAAGTCAGAAGCCAGTCATTTTTGACGCTCCCACTTCTGCTTGTTGGTTTCTGAAAACCTCCGGTCAGAGCATCAACCTGACGAAAAACATAAGTTTTAAGCTCACTTACTGTTATCGAGCCATTTCTGTCTAGGTCGGCTTCCTTATCACGAATTCCACGAATCACACAATAAGTAAAAACACCATTGTTCCATTCAGAAGATTCGAGAGCCAGACCAATTCCTGAAGCTGCAGATATTACAAGTGTTCCGGTACCTTTGTTGAGATTGGCAAATAGTTCATTCATCATTTCAAACGAGTTGGTTAAACTAATCCTTTCTCCGCCATCTCCAATTTTAATTCCCTTGTACTGATAACTTTTTATCACACCTTTGCTGCCATCAGCTAAGACCTGCTTACTTTCCGAAATAACTTCCTGTTCTTTATCAATTTCACCACTATGGCATGCATCAATAAGCAATAATTTATGACGGGCAGGAATATCATCCAGTAATGATTCCATCTCATCATACTTTATTCCTCTTTGAGTGGGTTTATTAAAATCCACGTCCCAGGTTGCAAAATAGAAATCAAGGCTGTCATCGAGCAAACCATGACCTGAAATAAAAACAACTATCTGGTCGTCAACTTTTGAATTTTTCAAATTTTTTTTTAATGAGAAGAATTCTTCTTTTACAGCTTTTTCATTAAAAAGTTCATAAGAATAAATATGAGAAAAATTCTCCTGTTGCTGCTTAAAAAGGTCAGCCATATCTCTTCCATCTTTAACAGAATATTTTAAATCAAACCGTGAATCCTTATAATGTGAAACACTCATTGACACAATATATAAATCCGGTTTGGAATGCATTTCGGGTTCATAATCAATTTCAACAGCTTCACGCAGGCTTTCGACACCTTTTTCATTCATTGATGAAAACTGTATTTTATTACTTCCATAACCAAGAGGAATATTGATTTTCTTCCTGACTTCTTTTATTCCAATATCATTCAATGAAAGTCCATTTAGACCAAAAAGCGGTACTTCATTAACCCACACATTGATTCTGTTAATATTATACTTCGTATCTTTTGCTTCAACAGAAACTTCGAGAATGCTATCATAAGTAATAGCAGGAATATTAGAAGTATTAACAGCAATTTCAGGCATGTGAAAATCGGGAGAGAACATTCCTTGTTCAAACTTCATTTTGCTTAATCTCTTTAGCCAGGCTTTGTGCAGAACTTTTATCAGCTCTGGCGAAGCATATCCAAGTCTTTCAAGAACTATATCCGGTCTGTTGTACTGAAGGTCAAACTGTTCAAAAGGATAAATAATTCCATTTTTTCTGAATGCCATATCTGCAGAAGCATCTCTTGAACAGAAATAATAATTGTCAGGAGTTACCATAACCCAATCAGCAGAATCAAGATAAACAAGCGTAGCTATTTCTTTTTTATTGGAGACATCCCATATTTTAACAGAGTTATCCCAGGAAGATGAAGCAATTAATTTTCTATCAGATGAAGCCGCAAGACAGTTTATCACCCAATTATGCCCTTTTAATTTTCCTGCCTCTAAACCGCTTTTTATATCATAAAGCAGAATATCCGAATCGAAACCACCTGAGCAAAGAGTTTTATCATTTGCTGTAAAACACAATGCTGTAACACTGTGCTGGCGTGATGAAGAAAATGTTTTAAGTAAGCTGCCGGAAGGCATATCCCAAATTCTAGTAATTCCGAATCTGGCTCCTGTTGATATCATTTTTCCGTTCAGTGAAATCGCTAGACAACTAAGATCATTATTATCATGCGGGTTAAAACTTTTTGCAATTGATTTCAATTTCATGTTCCAAATTTTAAGGCTATTATCATCCGAGATGCTAGCCATCCAATTTCCGTCAGGTGTGATAACAGTTTGTAATACATCATCTGTGTGTCCTTCGAGTTTATTGAATAATTTTTTAGTTTTAACATTATATTCTAAAATATAATCATCATCACCACATGCAAATAAAAGTGAATCGCCGGGTGAAAACGCAAGATTTTTAGGTTCAACTCTGTCGCCACGCTGCTCTATTACCGAATATTGTTTTAGCCCATTAAGCTCAAACAGACGAATGCGATTGTCATCAAAGCTTGAGGATGTAGCAACAATTTCATTATTTTTTGATAAAGCCAATGCGTTTATATCTGGTATTTCCGCCTCACTATAAAAAGCTTTTGCACCTTTGGTACCGGCTATATCCCAATTAATTAGATTATTGTTAAATGAATTATTTGTACTAGTGCTGCCACCAATTATACTCTTATTGTCATTTGTAAAAAGCAATTTCTGAAACCTTCGTGCGTGCGACTTAAATCTTCGTAAAGGTTTTAATGGTGAGGTTTTCCATATCAAAATACTTTGATCATCAGAAGAAGTAACTATAAATTTTCCATCAGCAGAGAAACGACAACATTCTATTGCGTCAAGATGCGCTTCTTTTCTTTGAATAAGTTCTCCTGTTGCGGTGTTCCATAAGTACAGTTCCCAATTACTTCCTCCACCAGCCAGTATTTTCCCGTCCGGCGAGTACGCAAGTGAATATATTTTCTTTTTAGATTCGGGCAGAAGGAGTTTAACTTCTGAAAGCATTAAGTCATAAATTACAACGCTATCTTCAGAAAAGCCACATTGAAAAGCAATAGTTTTACCATCCGGTGATGCAGCAATATCATTTATATCTGATGGACCAAAGTAAAGAGTCTTTGCTATAAAGCCGTTTGAAATATCGAAAAATCGTATTTTATCATCTGAAGATATGGTGTATAATGTTTTACCATCCGGAGAATAACAAATTGCTTTAACATCAAGAGCTTTAGCTTCATTACCAGCAGCATTTACTGAATAATTTTTCTGAAGGGTTTGCAATGCATAGAAATTAACAGTTTTCCATTGCGCAAGTGCAAGTGATTTTCCATCAGGAGAAATTGCCATATCAAAAATCTTATTACCAGTGTATATTTTATTTACAAGGGTAAAATCAGAGCTTTTCCATTCATAAAGATTTCCATCTTCGTTACCGGCATATATCCTGCTGCCATCTTTTGAATATAAAACACAATTAAAACGGGAATTGGCTTTAACAAGGGTACACCATTCTGTTCCAGTAGCGACATTCCAAACCTTCACAGAATTGTCGTAAGCAGCCGAAGCAATTTGTTTTCCATCAGGAGAAACAGCAACACTTTTTATCCTGTCAGCATGACCCGATGGAATTACAAGTTCAGGTCTGTCCTGCGCTGTAGAAATTAGTGAACCGGTAAAAAATAAAGTAATTATCGAAAGAAAAATTATCTTCATAAATCAGCCGGCTCTTCGATTATATTTTCAATAAACTGATATTCCTTTAAAACTAATTCCCTATATCAAGTCTGACATTTTTAGAATTTTTCTTACTGTCAAATAATGGTGTAATAAAGCGGAGTGATAACTCCAGACCGCCGGCAGATTTGCTGACAGTTGAAAGCTTCGACACATTAACATCATAACTTACAGCCAGCATAAAATTTTTCCATTCAAACTGTCCGGAAACTATTACAGCATCTCCGACTCTGTAAAATCCTCCAAGCGCCAGTGCTGTTTCAGAAACAAAATTAGTATGTTTAGAAGCTTCATTTAACCTGTAACGAAACAATGAACCGAGAATTATTTCATTGGAAGGACCCTGATTATACCATACTCCGGAAGGAAGCATAGAAAAATTTGTATTTTTAAATCCAATAAATGAATTAACATGGAAGGCAAACTTCATAAAAAGCTTATTGCTCAAAAGATCATAATAAATTTGTTTTGGCCTGTTAATATGATACAATGCTAAACCAACATTAACTCTTTTAGCATCATTTGAAGCCATATTTGTCGCCTGAGAAGTGTATGTATACAATACACCAGCTGAAAAATCACCGTAATTAATACTGTTAAACGTTGATGTTTCTCCGGAAGAAGCCGTCGGATTAAAATATTCGGGAGAAGTAGGATCGTATTGATTATCCCATTGCATTGTTGCCTGATCAACTCTTCTTTGCGAAAAACCGCCCTGAATGCCTGCTGTAAGATAATTATTTTCATTGACTGGCAAATGATATGCAACTGAAACATTTGCTTGAGTTAAGCCCATATTATTATCACCTGCCTGATCGTTGTATAGCTGAATTCCAATCCCGAGTACACCACCATTTAGTTTATCTTTAAGAATACCCATATCATAAGATATCCCATAAGTAGTATACGGTTTTGTTATACTTCGCCATTGATTTCGATAGTTTGTGATAATTCTGTGATTAGCATTGAATGCTCCTGTTAAAGCAGGATTTAAAGCCATAGGTGCATAATTAAACTGAGAAAAATGCACATCCTGAGCTTGAGTAAAAATAACACTTAGAATTATTGTTGTGGTTAATATTATTTTTTTCATATTACTTAAATTACAGAGTTTATAATTTTATTTATCTTATTATTACCTTAATTATCTGACGAGTGTAATATTTCCTTTCTTATCAACAGTGTTTCCATCAATAAGAACTGCTTTAAGGTAATAGACATAAACTGCCGAATTCATTGGTTTGTTTTTATAAGTTCCATCCCACCCTACAGCAGGGTCAATGGTTTCAAATATTTTTTCTCCCCAACGGTCGTAAATATAAAATGTAAGTTCTTTGATTCCCATACCTCTAACATATAACACATCATTCTGTCCATCATTATTAGGGGAAAAAATATTAGGCACCCAAACATGAGGCAAATAACATGGAACAACTGAAGCAATTATATTATAACTGCTTGTATCTGTGCAACCCTTAGAGTCAGTAACACGAATTAAATAATTTCCTGGGCTGAGATTATCTATTAAAAGAGTATTTTGAGATTGAGTCAAACTGTCATTATTCCAATGATACAGATATGCCGGTGTACCACCAAAAATTGTAAGATTAATAGAACCATCATTTTTATCAAGACAGCTTTCATCTTTCACAACAGCATTAATATCAGGTGAAGGATTTACAACAATAATTGTACTGTCGCTGTCTCCGCAATTTCCTAAGATTGTATAATAAATAATATGATTACCCGGTCCGGCAACTAATGGGCTGAAAGAACCGTTAGCAGGATTAATTATTCCCGGTCCTGACCAAATGCCTGTTGAATCTACCGCTGTCAAATTAACAGGAGCATTATTTGAGCAAAAAGGTCCAGAAGGATTTATATGTGCATTTAACGGGCCTGTAATTATAAGATTTATAGAGTCTTTATCTCCGCAAACTCCGACAATCTCATAGTAAACTTTTACAATTCCGATACCTGCGGCAGATGGTGAAAATTCTCCGGTTAAAGGATTAACTATTCCAGTGCCCGACCAAGTTCCACCTGTTTCTGCAGCAGTCAAAACTACTGAGTTATCATAAACGCATAATAAACCGGGCCAGTTGATTGTAGCATCTGAAGCTTGAATTACTGTAATAACTGTCGTATCGAAAGTTTGACAAGGAGCCGGAAAACCATATTGTATAATATGACTTCCTGCACCGGCAACTGAAGGATTAAATGTGCCTGCAATAGAATCTGTAATTCCGGGTCCCGACCAGATACCGCCAGGACTGGCTGCCTGAAGAGTAACAGGTGCTACATTACTGCAAAAAGGACCAGCAGGAGTAATTTCAGGATTCGGATCATAAACCAATATAGATTGCATTGCCGTATCGCTGCATCCAAATGAGTTTGTATAAGTATAAGAAATGATATGAGTTCCTACGCCTGCATCAGAAGGTGTAAATGTTGTACCGCTGACACCCGGACCGGAATAAGTTCCACCTGCCGGAGTGCCACTTGTAAGCTGAAAAGGATCAGCGCTTATACAATAGCTTCCAAACGGGTCAAGTGCGGCAGTTGGAGTTGGATTTACGGTTATTACAATCTGGTCTGACGCAACAGTTCCTACATTATCAGTAACAGTAAGGGTATACGTATATGTTCCCGCTGTTGTAGGAATAATTGTCGGGTTGGCAATGGTTGCATCATCAAGATCCGTTGCAGGCAACCAGGAATAAGTGTAAGGTGTGCTTCCGCCAGCAGCAGAAGGTGAGCCGCCAATAACAGATGACTCAAACTGGCATAACGTTCTGTCAAGACCTGCTTCAACTGTCAAAGGCATACATAGTATTGAATCATATACTGTCTGATTCATCATCATCGCATTTATCGAAGTTGAAGTTCCCGGCGAAGAAATTACGGGAGTGATAGTTGTAACAGGCGGTGAAAATGTCCTCTGAATATGTATTGCAGGCAGTTCATTACAGCCTGTAGTTCCGGCGGCATTAGTTTTTACAAGTAAAATATCCATACTTACCGATTGTCCATAGCCGGATAATACGTAGCCTCCATCTGAAACCTGCTGTCCATCAGTAAAGAAATTAGAGGCAAATTGCTGTGAAAATATTTCAGCAAAAGTTGGAACACCTGTAATATCCGTTTTTAACACAAAATAATTCAATAAGCTAAGACTTAAAGTTCCGAATGTAGTTCCAAGAACCGCATATCCTGTGGATGAAGGGCAAATCCTGTAACCAATATCGGTAAGTCCTACAGTATAAGCAGATGAATATGTAATATTGCCTGAGAAATCTGTAACAATGATAAACAAATCACTACCATCAGAGCCAGAAGCCGTTTTTGTAGTACTTCCAGTAAGTAAAAATCCGGTTGCCGTTTTTTTCAGGTCATAAGCTTCTTCTGACTCAGCGTCTTCACCATAAGTTTTTGACCATTGGAGAGTTCCGTTCAAATCAGTTTTTAAAAGAACAATATCTCTGGTTGTATCCGAAGCAAGTCTTTCAGTTGTATAACCAGAAACAATATAACC
>CAZELC010000060.1:0-11918 GCA_964512865.1 uncultured Bacteroidales bacterium | reverse complement strand
TTACAATATCACTTAAATGTACACTATTATTGTTTTTCAGAATAAGCAATGAGTCTTTAATTTCCTTAATGTCAGAACGAAAAGGTTTGGGTAAGGTTTTAGTTTTTAATTTAATCTTATTGGTAACATAGAATTTGAAATTGTTCGAAGTTCCCAGGGATTCAACAATAAAAGCATTCTGAGCAATATTCGTAAAACATTGAAAAAGAAACAGAATTAATATTATAATTTTTATTTTCTTCATTTACAGTTCAGATAAAAATTGTTTTTGCTTACGCGACAATTTGTCAACAATCAGATTATAAGAATCGTCTATCCATTTCTTTAGTAAAGTATCGCTTACCGAGCCATCAACAATAACAGTATTCCATTGTTGTTTATTCATGTGGTAACCAGGCAGCACACATGGATATTCTGCCCTTATTTCAATTGCTTTTTCGGGATCGCATTTTACATTAAAAGTGAAATTTGTGTCAAGACTTGTCAATGTAAACATTTTATCCATCACTTTAAAAACCAAAGTTACATCATCAAATGGAAAGCACTCTTTTACTCCTTTTTTTGACAAACAATATTCCCGAAACTCCTCAATATTCATTTCCAAATAGTTTAGCAGACTTTATTAAAGTTTAGTAAGTAAAAATGCCGAAAATGTTCCAAGAATTATTACAAATAGTTTTAACCAGTTAAATCTGTGATTATCATCTGTTTCAAACAATATCGTTGTTGAAATATGCAGAAAAATACCAACAACTATTGCCATAATCACACTGAAATAATAATCCATTCCTGCAAAAAACTCTTTTCCAATAATATAACTAGTAAAAGTACCAAGAGGTGCTGAAAAAGCAAAAACCATTAAAAATAATATTGCATTTTTTCTTTTAACATCTGATTGAAGCAGCAATCCCATTAGAACTAAAGATATTGGAATATTATGAATTATAATTCCGGTCAGAAGTGTATTTCTGAGTTCTGGAATATTAAATCCATCGGAAAGAGGCATTCCTTCGAGAAAAGAATGAATTGACAAACCGATTATTACCGGGATTGGTGAAATATGCCTTTCATGGCTATGCGTTTCGTGCTGATGCCCGTGTTCAACACCTTTTGTAATAAAATCCAGTAAGAGTTGTATAAAAAATCCAAGCAGAATAAAACCACCAATATTGTAAATATCTCCTGCTGATTTATAAATTTCCGGAAGAATCTCCAAAAAACTAATCGACATTAAATATGCTCCACTAAAAGCTGTTATAAGTTTTAAACTTTTTGTGCCTGTTTTAAACACAAAAATGCTGAGTCCGCTAAGTATTACGGGAAAAAATAAAGCGCAAAAAACAATTATGGTCATTTTAGTAAGAGAAATTATTTAATATCTATTCTGAACCCTGCTCCAAAAGCGTTAACAATTGAAATATCAGGATCTTTTGACAAGTATTTTCTGAGTTTTGTAATATATACGTCCATACTTCTTCCGGCAAAATAATCTGTTTGATTCCATACATTTTTAAGTAAAAACTCACGTGATACTGCTTTGCCCTTATTTACAATCAGAATCTTAAGAAGATTTGCTTCTTTAATGGTTAGATTTTGTTCAGATTTATCAAATAATAAAGTTTTGTTATTGAAATCCAAAATATACTTTCCGATTGAATACGTTTCGATTTTTTCAATTATCTCGGAGTTTGTCATTTGAGTTTTGGATCTGCGTAGTACCGCTTCAATTCTAAGAAGAAGTTCTTCTATAATAAAAGGTTTTGTAATATAATCATCTGCTCCGGCAACAAATCCCTTAATTTTATCTTCTTTTTGGTCACGTGAGGTAAGAAATATTATAGGGATAGTTTTATCGGTTTTCCTGATTTCTTTTGCAATTTCATATCCGTTTTTTTTGGGAAGTGAAATATCAAGCAAACAAAGATCAAATTTCTGCTTTTCGTATGCCTCAATTGCAAGTTCACCATCCTCAAAGGCTAAAACCTGATATGAATTCAAACCAAGCACATCCTTGAGTGTGTATCTGATGCTGAAATCATCTTCTGCTAATAGAATCTTTGCCGTAAATTTTTCCATAGAGCATGGTTTGTTCAACAAAAATATTATAATTATTGCAATTTACTAATCAATAAATTGTTCCAATTTGATAAATTTAATAAAGAGTTCATTTCGCGCTTAGGCAAAATCAATTATACGCTAACAATATCAAGATAAATTATCAAATCTTAGTACTTAACAAACCTGCCGGTTTTTATTTTGTCCCTGAAGGTTATTTTATAAGCAAATACACCTTGACTTAATAAAGAAATATCAAGTTTTATTTTGTTAAAGCCCTGATTTGCCGTTCCGGAGAAAACCGTGTACACCAAAGCACCTTTACTGTCGTATAATTTTACATCAACAATATCTTCAAAAGGAACAATATAAGTTAAATAAATCATATTGTTTGCCGGGTTTGGATAAGGGTTCTGAACAGAAAAGTCATCTGTAAACACCGCGCAAGCTTCGTTATCTGATTTGTTTATTTCGGTATTATCGTCTTTCACATCAGCATAAACACAAACATATTCAAGGTTTTGTTGTGATGAGACATAGAATTTTGCCGAAAACTCATATATAATGCTTTCTCCCGGAGACAGAACACCGTTCCAATCTTCAATAATGGAATTTTCATTACCCACATGAGCTGACAATTCAAGATGCTTCAATCTGCGTGATCCTACATTCTTCAATTCAGCCTTTATTTGTAGCTTATTATCTTTAATTTCCGCATTAACACTCTTAACCATAATGTCAGAATACGAAGGTATTACAAACACATAATAACTTACTGTATCAACACAATTATAAATATTATAAGTCGTTAGCGTTATTTTGTAAACACCATTTGAATTGTAAATATGTACTGGGTTTTGGTCGGTCGATGGACCAGTGCCATCGCCAAAATTCCACAGATAACTTGATCCTCTCAGACTCTGATTATAGAAATTCACATCAAGTGGAGATTCTCCATATTCAGGACTGAATGTAAACTGAGCTGTAGGAAGGCTATGAACTTCAATCGCTGAAACAATTGAATCTTGACATCCGGCGTTTGATTTCACATTAAGAGATACATTATATACACCGGTATCGGGATACACATACAGCGGGTTCTGCAAATTGGAGGTTTGGCCATTATCAAATTGCCATATCCACTGAGTTATTGTGTCGTCAAAAACAGCTGTATTATCCGTAAATTGAGTTCCAAAAGTGAGGCAAGAACCGGCTGTAGAAAACGCTGCTTCAGGCATTGCATGAATTTTAATGTTTTTAGTCATCGCTCCCCAGCATCCATTAATAGATTTAACCTTCATGACAGCAGTAAAATATCCTGAAGAAGTATAAAGGTGAGCCGGGTTTTTAAGTGTTGAAGAGTCACCATCGCCAAATTTCCAATGCCATTCAAGAATTTCATTTTGTGGAGGAACGATTGTCTGGTCGGCAAAATATGTTTCTTTTCCAATGCACGTGGTAGTAGAAAAATAATCTGCCGGTGGTGAACTTTTAATAAAAACATCTTTTCTTATTGAATCATGGCAACCGATATTTGTTACAACCCTTTGAAGAACGCTGTAAGTTCCTGAATTGTCAAAATTATGTATCGGATTTTCCTGAAACGACGTGTCGTTTCCACCACTGCCGGGATCATCAAACTCCCAATGCCATTTTACAATATTTCCATAATCACAGCTGGCTCTGTCAGAAAATGATGTTGGCCCCATGCTGCATCCTAAAAGTGGAATAAAATCAGGTTTAGGAATTGAAAAAACAGTAACAGGTTTAACAAAACTTGTATTACACCCAAGTTTTGAAGTTACATTTAGCTGAACGTTGAACACACCATCATGTGAGAAAATATGTGACGGATTTAAAAGGTAAGATGAATCATTATCAAAAAACATCCATTTTCTTCCGTTTATAGAGTCGGGAGAGACAACAGATGAGGCATCCCAAAAATGGGTTGGGCTTCCAAAACAAACCGAATCAAATGAGAAATTAACATCAGGTTTTACACCTGTTACACATAAATGTACTGTATCAATACCAATACAACTGTTATGATTTGTAACGGTAACAGAGTAATAAGGGCAGGTGCCAACTTGGTCAGGTATAACAATTACACTATTGCCGGAACCGTTTGACCAAAAATATAATATTGCTTCTGAGGCACCTTCCGTTAAACCAAGAAGTTCGCCTGAGCAAATATTTCTGTCAGGGCCAAGAGAAACTTTTGCAGGGAAAGAATCTGCAACAACATTAAATGTATCTGCAACCCAGCAACCAAGAGTATCAGAAACCCTAAGCCAGAAATGTCCTGCAACAGCAGTTGAAAATATTGAGTCGGTGGTTGCATCAGACCAAAGAAAATTATAACTATGGTTAAGGCCGGAATTAAGAACAAGAGTTGTGTTTAAACACACACCGGTATCACTTAGGTGAATGTCGGGTTTTATGATATTTATTGTATCAGAAGACATAATGCCAAAATAATTTGTTGCAGTAACTGAATAAGTTCCTGCTCTGGAGATTGTAATGGTTTGAGTAGTATCTCCTGTTGACCACAAATAATCAGTAAATCTTCCGCCTGCGTCAAGTGTAACTGGACAGAAACCATAATTTACAACTATATCGGGGCCAAGGTTAACCGGCGGACCGGCATATTTGGTGTACAAATAGTTTTCAACATGTTGTTTATTGGTATGGCTAAGAGTATCTGCAAAAAGCAAAATTTCCGCGATATCACCATTCCAATTGGAAATATATTGCTGGCCAGTAATACCCATATTGCCTACACCATAACTATTATTTGTAAACATTCCGGTAGCAGTAGGTGTTGTAGTGGCAATCTTAAGCTCACTGTTAAAATATATCCCTATTTCCGAGTTAAATGTCTTTTTTAATTCGAATAACCTGAAAGGAAAACCACTATTTGGTAAGCTGCTGTTTGCTGTGCTAAGATATGAGCCATTATTTGCAATGGTCATATTTTGATTGGCACTCCATAAATATCTTGATATCATGAGGCCCGTTTGTCTTAAGCCCACTCCGAACATTGTAGAAAAAGCATCTTCAACAGCAGCATTGGAACCTGAAGCTATAATGAAAATATTAAGGGAAGTAAGATCAATATCATTAATTGTGTCACCTTGCATAAAGTCATTTACACCGTCAAACCTGAGAACAGGTTTACCATTAATAGCATTGTCGACAATAATTGGTCTGAAAGGAACACTTAACTGCATTGAGTTATGATGATTGCCACTCCCATCATTCCATTGATAAACTCTGTCGGCCATATCAGGAAACACACCATTATCTGCTCTTAACCAAAGCTTTAATCCATTAATATTTATTGGAGAAAAGATTATCACATCTTGAGTAACTGACACAGAAAAATTATTACAAATATTATATGCCTTTACTTTCCAAAAAACAGTATCACTAGATGATGGGAAAGATACCACTTTATGCAGTGAATCAGTAAATCCCTGATAAATAATATTATTGAAAGCTGCATCGTTTGCAACAAATAACTCATATTGAACTGCATTTATCGAATTCTGCCAAGCAAAATCAATTGTTGTATCAGAAGTAAGAAGCGATGGTGTCGGGTAAACCAGTAAGGGCTGACCTGGTAACGCATAAGATGAAACTACATTAATATTATGAGAAACAGACCGTTGGCACCCTTTTTTTGTTGTAACGATAAGTGTTACGTTAAATGTGCCGGAAGATGTATATGTGTGAGCTGGATTTTTCAAAGCCGAGTGAGGAGAAGAATCGCCAAAATTCCAATCCCAATTAATAATTGTATCGCCGGATGCCGGAGTTGACTGGTCAAAAAATGTATAAGGATTATTAATACATGCAGTGCTGACAGAAAATGTAGGTGTCGGTTCGGCATTTACGATAACATTTTTGTAAAAATAATTAGAACAACCGCCCTGTGAATAAGTTGTAAGTTTAACGCTATGCGTACCGGCAGTAGGAAATGTGTAAACAGGATTGATTTGATTTGATGTGTCAGTTAAATAAATATCCCAGTGCCATTTATCTATTGGATCTGTCGGACTGCTGGTTGATAGATCTGTAAAATGAGTTGCATCACCAAGACAGGCTGTGTCTGCTTTGAAATTAGTTACGGGCGCAGTCCCGCTAATTGTTACATGTATAGTGTCTTTCCCGGTACAACTGTATTGATTGGTTACAGTAACAGCATAATTACCGGTTGTCATAACTGCCAATATTGTATCATGTGAACCACCTGTCCAGGTATAAGTAAGATTTTGTGAGTTATGCAAAGGTGGACGAATGCCAATATAGTTACCCGAGCATAATGTGGTATCATTTCCAAGCTTAACTTTTTGTGCAAAATAATCCATTGAAACATGAATAGTGTCTGAATTAGCAGTATTATTCAATGAGTCTTTTATTACTACCCAGTATTTACCACTGTCGGCAACAGAGAATGCACTGTCTGTTGAAACCTGTGTCCCGTTATTATACCATTTAAAGGTGTATTTCTTTTTTAATTTTATAATCGACTTTAAAGTCATTAAACTTCCGTAGCAAAGAGTTGTATCGTTGCCGTAATTAAGTTTTGTGTCAGGATAAGTTACCTTAACGGTATCTTTTGAAAGATAACCAAAAAAATCATCTGCCTGTACCCAGTATGTTCCGCTTTTATTAACTGATACTGTTTGTGTGGTTGCGCCACTCTTCCATAAATAATTTGTGAAACCGGTTCCGGCGTTAAGTGTAGTATCTTTAAACCCGTAAGTAACATTAATATCAGGTCCTAGATTAATTTGGTTGGCATATTTATTCCGCAGGTAATCAACTACTTTCTGCCTGTCGGTGGAGCTCAAAACAGAGTTGTAAATTATAACCTCAGCCATATCACCTTTGTAGAATGATGTATACGACCCATACATTTTGCCTAAAACAAATGCATTATTAGTAAATGAACCAGTGGCTCCAGAGCTTGACGAACTTGCAATCAAATTACCATTAATATAAGCATCAAGCGAAGTATTAAATTCCTTTGATATTTGGAATATCTTATAATTATAACCACTGTTAGGTAAATCATTTGCCGATGAGAACAAATATGTACTCGAGTTTTGCAATACCATATCCTGATTAGCACTCCACAAATATCTGCAAGCCATAAAGCCCGAACCTCTTGAGCCAATTCCAAAAAATGTTGAAAAGGCATCCTGAGCAGATTCGGTCGACCCGGAAATTACAATAAACATATCAAAAGAACTTGATTCAATATTGCTAATTGTAGAGCCCAGAAGGCTATCATTAATCCCATCAAAACGTACAACTGGTTTATTATTAATAACTGCATCAACCCAGGTCGGTCTATTTGCAGAAGTTGATTGAGTCGCATTATAATTATTTCCGCTGCAATCATTCCAGGCACTGACTTCGCTTCCGTTGAGTGAATAATTTGAATCAGCTTTTAACCATAATTTCAATCCGGAAATCTGTGTGGGACGGAATTGTGAATAACCCTGAGAAAAAAACGAAAATATAAATAAGGATAAAAACAGAATTTTAAAAGTAATATGTTTTCTCATACGCACATTTTTTTATATAACAAAAATACAAAAAAATTAAAGAAATGCAAGTATGCAAATCTGATTTATAACTGATGCAGTTATCTTTAATTTTAGTAATGACATAAAAAAACTAAAAAGGGTGTGTTTCTATCATAAATTTTGAAGCTCTTTTTATGCTTCTAATAAAGCTAACTGCTGCAGATATTGACTAAAAGCATTTCCACAGATAGGAATATAACTCATCGCAATCTCTCGGTTCTACTCAGAATTTCTGCCCAAAATTAAGTTCCGGCAGACTGGAATTCGACCAAATAATTTTGTGCAATAAAGTTACAGTCATATTAATTTAAACTCTATCTTCAATTCCAGCAATTAATTAATCGTTAAATGAACTTTTTAACATTAAAAAATATATTTTTGTAAAAATGAAAAAATGAATACTCGTTTCTTTGAAGGAAAGACCGTTTTATACTTGTCTTTTCTGCTTATGCTCATTACATTTTTTGCGGCAAGATTTCCGTTTTATTATTCCTTTTTTATTCCTGAATTTCACCATGATACTTTCGATTATTATTATACTGCATTTTTGATCAAAAATAATCTATCATCTGAATTGCATAATCTTCCCATTGATATTCCTTTGGGTTATCCGTTTTTGCTGGTTTTGTTTTATAATTCCCCTAATATTATTATTCTGATTTTTCAGAGTTTAGTTTTTTTTACGGCTAGTATTTGCTTATTCTCTGTTGCTTTCAAACATTTTGGTAAATATTCATTCTTTTTATTATTCCTTATTGTTATTTATTATTTTGACCACAGTCAGATACGCTTCGAAACATCTTTGTTTACGGAGTCAATTTTTATAAGCCTGATATTTTTTTTCATGGCAATATTTATTAAAGCAGTTTTAGTAAAAAGCAAAATATCAATTGCTTTACTTTTTATTGTGACAACTCTTCTTATTATGTTCAGGCCCAATGGTATTATTTTTATCGTTGCACCGGCAAGTTTGTTATTAATTAGCGCCTTCCGTAACAAGAAGCTTGTAAGATTAATTTTATTTGGGTATTTCTTGCAAATCATTATGCTTTCTTCGCTAAATCTGATATACAAAGGATATTTCTTTCCTGTTGAATATAAAAGGTATATTGAGGTTTTTAAGGAAAATCCATCATCAAAAATTTCAGTTTCTGATAATTCGGATGCCGGAAACTCTGTTCCATTCATACATTCATCAAAAAGTCCGGTACTTTTAAGAGGATTTTTCGCATATACCGACGAGTATCCGAGTTTTTATTATTCAACACTTCCTGTCAGGATAAATCAGTTTGAAGAAAGAAAAAACTATGCAGCATTCAACGGCTCACTTGAAATTAATCCACAATTAAAATCTGCATTTCTTAAAGATTTTGAGCTTATAAATGCTAGTGAAATTAAAGAACCTGTTCAGGGAGAAAGAAATTTTACTTTTTTTATCAATATTATTGCTCAGCTTCAACACGTTTTAGTGCAGAATATTATTTTTCTTTTTGCTTTTGTTTTGTCATTCTTTTTAATTCTTTACTTGTGGATTATAAAAAAGAAAAGAAACGACATGTTTTTGATAATTATTATGATGTTCGTCATTTATTGCTGTAATGTCATTTTTTCTGCATTCGGAAATAGTTTTGAATATCGTTATTTTATTGTTTTTGATAGTCTTGTTTGGTGTGGAGTTTTTGTTGCCATATACTTAATTCCTTTAGGTTTTATTCAAAAGCTTGTCAAAAAGACAGAAAAATAATCTATTTTTACTTTTCTTTGTTTTAAAGTTATTTTTATGGATGGAAAACTTACGATAATTATACCTTGTCATAACGAAGAACAGGGAATAGAAAGTACGATTAACGGGCTTCTTCCATTTTGCTCAGAATACAATTGGAAATTAATTGTTGTAGATGATGGCTCTACAGATAAAACACCGGAAATTCTGACTAAGTTCGGCCAAAGTATTTCCCTGTTGAAACATAATTCAAACCGCGGATACGGTGCATCTCTTAAAACCGGAATCAAAAATGCCTCTACTGAGTTTATTGCCTTTTTTGATGCCGATGGGCAACACCGTCCGGAAGATTTGGTTGCAATGACAAATGAAGCGGTTGATTATGACATGGTGGTTGGTTCAAGAACAAAAGAATCACATCAGGAATGGGTTAGAAAACCGGGGAAATGGCTTTTGTCAAAAGTTGCTAACTACCTTACAGGAGAGAAAATTCCCGACCTAAACTCCGGACTGAGAATTATTAATCGTAATAAAATTATTAACCTTCTGCACCTTTTTCCTGACGGATTTTCATTTTCAACCACCTCGACTATCGCATTCTTTCATCTGAAAAATGAGATTAAATATTTCCCGATTAAAACAAATAAACGGGTTGGTAAAAGCACTGTCAAACAAATTAAGCACGGCAGCTCTGTTATTCTTCTTATTTTAAGACTCATTGTACTTTTTAACCCACTAAAAGTTTTCATTCCAACCAGTATTTGGATGATTATTATTGGTGGAATTTACGAGGTAATCTATGGAATAATAATCATGTATCCAAATGTTAAATTAATACCGGCAGCTTTTTTCATGTTCATCACCGGAATACTCATTTTTTTCTTTGGCCTGATTGCCGACCAAATTAGCGCCTTGAGGTTGCATAACACAATTTCCGGATCATGACCTGCAGAATTTGTGACAGCAGTAATCTTAAACTTCATTTTATTGTCAGAAAATGGCAGCTTGTAAAATGTTTAGAATGTGGATATATTCAAGTTGTTAACAAACCGGAAAAGGAGGAACTCGAAAAAATTTATTCTCATTCATATTTTTCACATTCCAAATATGGCGATTTAAAAACATTACGAAGGGAATACCAAAAAAGAAAAAAGTTAATGTTAAGTTATTTAAATAATGGCGTTTCTGTTCTCGATTTTGGCTGTGCAAAAGCTGATTTCATAAATTTCGCGAAAAATGATTTCGTTTTTTCAGGAATTGATTACTCTTATGATGCTATTGATATTGCAAAAAGAGAAAATCCCGAGCTAAATGAAAAGCTATTTACGCTTGATCAGATAAATAAATTGCCGGATAAATATTTTAAAGCCGTTGTAATGTGGGATGTGATTGAACACCTTTGGAATCCGGTTGAAATTCTTAAAATTATTTTGTCAAAAACTGATGATAATGGCTTTATTTTTATCTCATCGCCAAAACCTGATTCTTTTTTTGCAAAACTGACAGGAAAGTTCTGGCCTTTTCATACGCCACCTGAGCATCTTGGTTTTTTTTCAAAACAAACTATCAGAACTCTTGCCGGTATATTAAATTTAACCGTGGAAGAACGTTTTTCAAAAGGAAAATGGGTAAATGTAGGTTTTCTGTTTTACAAGCTTAAAAGAATATTTCCCAATCTGATTCCTGTTTCATTAATTAATCTTTTTCAAAAGAAATACAGTTCAAAAATCTCGATATTTGTACCGACAAACGATATTCAGTATGTTGTTCTGAAAAAACAAAAATCATAATCTATGTGCGGAATTTTCGGTGTGATTGCTAATCAAGATTCTACTTTATCCTCAAAAGATATTGAAAAACTCACTTGCAATCTCTTTAAGCTTTCACAAACAAGAGGAAAAGATGCCTCAGGAATTTGTATAAGTAATGGTAAAAATATAAGGATACTTAAAAAGAATATTGCGGCCAATCAAATTATTAAATCTGATGATTATAGACAGCTTTTAAAAGACTCGACAAAAAAGGAACAAAACAAGAACAGTTATTTCGCTGCCATCGGACACTCAAGAATGGTAACCAATGGGCATCAGTCAAAACAAGAAAATAATCAGCCGGTAATCAAAGATGATATTATGCTGATACACAACGGCATAATTGTTAATTCTGAAAATTTATGGGGAAAAAACACGGACATTAACAGAGAATTTGAAGTTGACACTGAAATTATTGCTTCTTTGATTAGAAAGTATCTTAAAAAAGGTTCTTCTCTTTGTAATGCAGTTATCGAAACATATTCACAAATTAAAGGAGCGGCATCAATAGCTTTTTTTGCATCAGATTATGATAATCTTTGTCTGGCATCTAATAACGGCTCCCTGTATTTTTTTGTTGATCAACAAAAAAAATTCCTCGCATTCGCCTCAGAAAAGTATATGCTTTTATCTGCAATTAAAAATATAAGCTCTTCATTACCCGACATATATCAGGTAAAAAGTGGAACAGGTTATTTGATTGACATTCCAAATTTAAATCTTACTTTTTTT
>CAZELC010000059.1:0-12030 GCA_964512865.1 uncultured Bacteroidales bacterium | reverse complement strand
ATGATATCATAAATGAGAAAATTATTGATGGGAAAAAATTATATTCTTATTTTATTAATAATTCAGCTTTTTTAATATTAATAATTATCTTAATTAAAATATTGATTCTGTACTTAATTTGTTGATGTTTTAAATCGTGTAATATTGACAGAAATATATGCTTTGCGGCCCAAAACCTCTTTCTGTTGTAAATATAATACTTTGCTATACCGAAATTGCCATCTGTATTCATATATTTTACCGTCTGTTTTGAAAAAGGATAATTGAATTGCTTTCTCATATATGAAAAAACAATCAAAACTTTTGCATAGACATTATTTTTTGTGACATTGATACTTCTATCATCATGATCTATAACTACAATATCCTCTAAGCCCTCAAGAAATAAAAAATTATTATTAGTTATTATTCTCATCCACAGTTCGGTATCTTCAGCAATATTAAAATTGATATTAAATTTATTTTGTAAAAGTATTTTTCTTGGGATAATTGTTTGCTGACAATGAATATGTGAGTGCATAAAAAAATCATACTTATTTGGAAATTCTGTGATTTTTTTTTCTTCTCTTATGCTTAAAACACCATTTTTTTCAAAACGGACTCCTGTAAACATAAATAAATCCGGTTCGCTAAGATCCCGAAGTTTATTATAAACGTTCAGAAGTCTGTCTGCCAGCAGATAGTCATCGCTATCAAGAAAAGTTATATATTTTCCTGAAGATTTTTCAACCCCATGATTTCTGGCTGCGCACCTTTCCTGGTTTTCCTGATAGAAATATTTTATTCGTTCGTCATGATATGAGAACACTATTTCTTTGGTATTATCTGTTGAGCCGTCATCGATTATTAAAAGCTCCCAATCTTTAAAAGTTTGAATTATAACGCTTTCAATTGCAACAGGCAGCATTGATGCTCGGTTATATGTTGGAATAATTATAGAAAAGTATGGAGACAAAACAAGAATTTTTATTTGTTAAGAATTTCATTATCAATTAAATCAAAAATGTCAGAGTCAATATCCAAATCGAATTTTCTTGCAAACAGATTTTTTGAATTTTTAAGTCTTTCAATGTCTTTTTTAGTGAATATTATTGGATGTGTGCCATCTCCGCCCTCCCATTCAATTTCGCGAAGGTAGTCATTTTCAATCTTATCCTTAAATGGTGAGTTTAACAGTATTGTTTGAAAATACATTTCATCAGGGAGTAAAGTATGCTTACAATAACGATTAAACTTTATGTTTTTTTTACTAAAATTAATAATAAAATCAGCACAGGGTTTTGTAAGTGACCACCATGTTTTTCCTCCGTAAGAAGTAAATTGTGTGGGAATCTTTCTTTTTTCAGGCAATATTCTGCTAAGCACCATTAATATTAATTCGTCGCGCCATCTTTTTTCTTTAATGTACAATGGCGATTCATAAAGAAAGATTTTTATTGTTTGCCATAAACTATGATCAATGAGCCGTCGGGACAATAATTCAGGTATAGCGTAATTCTTATTAAACCACTTAAAATGATAACGATCAATACGATACATTTGCCTGAATTCGCCCCATGGGTGATTTTTAAAAAAATCTGAATCTTCTTCAGGAAACATTGGCCAATACCTAATAAATTCACGACCATTATTTTGATTGAAAAACTCATTAATAAATTTACTGGATTTAATAGGGTAATCTTGCCCTGTTAAGAAATTAACATATTCGAAATCGGGAGCTTTTTTTATTAAGAGTTTGAGTGCATTTAATGTGCCTTTCACTACGCCAAAAAAATAGTGCGAACTATTTTCTCTTTTACAAAACCATAAATTTGGTTTATTTTTTAATGATCTTTTTAGTTCTTTATTGAAACCTTTTTCGGCAGTTTTGCTAACATGAATGACAAATGAAGTATCCTCATGATTAAGTGCATTTATCAGCCGTATTACCTGTGCTGAATTTTTATGAGCTAAAATAATGTAGGCCAGCTTCATAAAGAGACTTATTTTTGATTTTTTTCTTCCAGGAACATCTTCAGGCCTTCTTCAACATTGTGAAGTTTGGTTTTACAGTGAGAACGAAATTTAGTAATTGACAGGTTAGATTTTAATGGTCGTGGAACCATAAATTGTGGTTGGGAGTCAGATTTTATAATAAGTGAGCTGTCAAGTTCCATTATACTACAAAACATCATTGACCATTCGTATCTGTCAATGAATGAAGTTCCCACAACATGAAAAATACCGGAATGATTATTTTCACAAAGTTCAACAATAGCAGAAGAAAGATCTGCCGCATGAGTTGGGTTTCCCCAAAGGTAATCAGGAACTTTTACTTGTTGGTTATCTGTTAATCTGAAATATAGTCCCATTAGAAAATTGGGCGTTTTTGTTAATGGGTCCCAACCGAAAACATTTGTTGTTCTAACTATAAGTGAATCAGAAAGATTATTAAGAAGCCATTGTTCTGCTTTTAATTTACTTTTACCATAAACATTAAGTGGATTAACCTCGTCATCTTCTGAATAAGGTGGTTTTGAACCATCGAAAACATAATCGGTTGAAATAATTACATATTTTGAATTATATTTGAGGCAAAGATTTCCAATATTTACATTAGCCTCGTAATGAAACCGGTCGGAAAGTTCAGGGTTTTTCTCGCAGAAATCAACACCACCAGCCAGATTGGTTGCATTAATAACGATATCGGGTTTTGTTTTCTCGAAAACTGTTTCAAGGTCACTTAATTGTAAAATATTACAATACAAAGCTTTCTCAAAAGAAATTTCGTTTACCGAAGTGGTAAAAACCTGATGTCCGTGTTTTGCAGTAATTTTTCTTAAATTACTTCCTACCAGACCATCACCGCCAAAGATTAAATATTTCATAATTCAGATTATTTCATTATTATATTCCAATTATACGGAATACTTGAATTTACAGGGTCCATCCGATGAATTTCGTTTGGATCGTGAGGTATATCAGTGAAATTAGCTACTACAGCAGTTTTATCTCCAATGCCTTTAAAACCATTCCAAACACCGGGAGGAACAGTAACAAGGCAATAATTATCTTCACCGATAAAAAGCTCCATAAGCTCATTTTTTGTCGGACTATTTTCTCTTTCATCAAATAGAACAAACTTAATATTTCCAACCGGAACAGCGTAATTTAAGGTCATTTTATCGTGAAGATGCCATCCTTTCACAACGCCAGTATAAACAAATGAAAAATAAATTTCTCCAAAACTTTTAAAAGCCTCAGATTCAGATTTTAACATGTGTTTAATTTTTCCTCTTTCATCGGAAATAACTTTCAATGGAGTAATAATTACACCGTCAATCATAATATTTATTTTTTATTTACAATTTGCATATAACTATCAATCTGCTGATATGTGAATTTAAGCATATCTGCTTTTTTATCTTCGTGCTGATTTTTATACCAATCTACTGTAAACGAAATAGTTTCATCAATGCTCAGCGCAGGTTTCCAGTCAATTAGATGGAATGCTTTTTCATAACTCAGGAATAGAAGATTACACTCTTTTTTACCCGGATCACAGTTTTGGTTATAATTTACCTTAATGTTTGACTTCCAGCTTTTTATTGCTTTCTCAAGGAGACAGCGAACATTAACATTGTTTTCTATCATTGGTCCGAAGTTCCAAGAGCCGCGGAATTCTTTGCCTTCATTTCTTTCGTAAAGTAATTTGGCCAACATAAGATAACCTCTGAGTGGTTCAAGAACATGCTGCCATGGTCTTGTTGCAAAAGGATTTCTGATATCAAGACTTTTTTTGGCAGTAATAGCACGAACAATATCAGGAATGATCCTGTAATCTGACCAGTCGCCGCCACCAATAACGTTACCCGCTCTGACCGATGCTGCGTTTAGTTCGGTGCTGTTGAGGAATGTTTCCAGATAAGAATGGAAAACAATTTCTGCCCCAGCCTTAGAAGCACTATATGGATCGGTACCGCCAAGTTCATCATTTTCTCTGTAACCCCACACCCATTCCTTATTTTTATAACATTTGTCTGAGGTAATATATACAAGTGATTTTACACATTTATTTTTTCGACAGGATTCTAAAATATTTAATCCACCTCTTATATTTGTGTCAAATGTGTCGTAAGGGTTTTCAAGTGCCTCAAAAACAATTGCCTGGGCTGCTAGATGAATTATTATTTCAGGTTTTTCTTTCGAAACGACCTTGTTAACAAATTCAAGATCACGGATATCGCCGAGATAACTTTTTATTAGCTTATCCATTCCGGCCGAATTGTAAAGGCCTTTTTCAAATTTTGGTGCGAGAGCAAGTCCTGTAACCTTTGCTCCCATTTTTAGCAACCAGGCGGTAAGCCATGAGCCTTTGAAGCCGGTATGACCTGTTACAAGGACTTTTTTGTTCTTAAAAAAATCTTCAAATGAGTTATTCTTTGTTTTCATATTTTATTATCAGATGTCAGTTTAAAATGATTTATCTGCAAAACTAAAAAAGTCTAAGCTTACCATATTTTCCATTTTGCTATGCCATCCTTCCAAAGGCTGTTTAAATAATTAAGATCTCTTTCAGTATCAACACATTCCCAGAAATCATCATGGGCAAACATCATAACTTCTCCTTCTTTTGCAAGTTTTTCCAAAGGGCCGAATTCAAAATCACAATTTTTATCAAGATTTAACCTACTGTAAAGAGCATTATTAAAAACCATAAAACCACCGTTAATATATCCGGATGACGAAAGCTGAGGTTTTTCTTCAAATGTTACAACCTGATTGCCGCTTAGATTTAACTCCCCAAAACGTGATGGCGGCTTTACGCCTGTAATGGTTATCATCTTTCCGTGTGATTTGTGGAATTCAAGCAGCTTTTTAATATCAACATTGGAAACACCATCACCGTAAGTTAAAAAATTAATATCATCAGTTGCAAAGTTTTCGGCCTGTTTTAACCTGCTGCCTTTTAAATTTTCAAGGCCGGTATCCAAAATTGTTACATCCCAGTTTTCAATATTTGATTTATCATCAAAGAACTCTATCTTGCCGGCATTGAGTTTCACTTTAAAGTCTTTGTTAATTATATCATAATTAACAAAATACTCTTTAATTACTCTGCTTCTATAACCTAGAAGTAGAACAAACTCGTTAAATCCAAATGAGCTATAATATTTCATTATATGCCAAAGTATTGGTTTCCCGCCAATTTCAAGCATTGGTTTCGGTAGTCCTTCAGTTAACGACCCAAGTCTTGTTCCATATCCACCGGCTAAAATGAGTACTTTCATGAGGTATTAAAGTTATTAATTATTTTAACAAAAATATGATTTTATTTTTTAACAGAAGCTATTATACAAACATCTTCTTTTGGTCTGGAATGGGTAAATGGTATTGACGCAAGTCTGTTGCCGAGTTTTATTTGACGAATATTAGTAAAATGTCCGGTCGATTGAATCAAGTATTTCAAACCTTTAAAATCGTAACACCATTTATGTGGTTCTTCATTTAAGCTATGCGAAAAAGCAGAAAAATAATATGATTCAGGTGCTTCTGGTTCAATTCTGTTTTGTGCCCAGTTATAAAAAGTGTAGAGTTTATTAAAGTTCCCTTTTTTATAATAGCCAATGAATTTCTTCAAATCCGGGACTGTTATCAAAAGTACGCCGTTTGTATTTAAAAGTTTTGAACAATTTGACAATACAAGTTTAGCCTCTTCAGGAGTAAAATGTTCAATAACATGTTGTAATCTGATAAGGTCAAATTTTCCTAAAGCACTTATATCATCCTCAGCAATTTTTATAATGTTTTTTCTAAAGTATCTGTCAGTAATCTCCTCGGGGATTTCTGCAGTTGAAAAATAGTCCAAATAATGAAATCCATTACTGAAATTTTCTCCACATCCTATATCCAGCCATCTGTTTTTTCCTTCCGTGATTAACTTTTTTTCTAAAGTTTCTTTTTTGCTTAAAAAATTCCACAAAAAATTGAAATTATAAATAGATAAGTTATGTAATGCCTTTATTCTAAAAAAAAATAGTTTTTTTCTATCAGGAATAAAAAAACCGGACAAATAACTGCTTTCAAACCTGCTATAAGAGTAAAAACCGTGATTACTAGCAGTATTATAGCAGAGGTGAAACCATTTTTCTGATAAAAATTTATTTAGATTATCAACAGGGAGCAGCTTTGATTTAGAGTTATAATAAATAAGTTTAATTAAAAAACGTTCAATTGCCTCAATTTCCGGTTTTCCAATTTCAAATTCTGAATTTGCAAACCGTAAATACAAATCGAATTCTTCTTTGCTGATATTACAGCCGATTGCAGCAAATTGCTTTTGAATTAATAGAAACGCATTATAATTCTGAATTTTATTGTAAACAACAGAGACTTTTCCGTCGTGATGTCTGTATTTTAGCAAAACTTCCTGCAAATTGTGAAATTTTGAATATTTGCCGATATTGAAGAAAAAATCATAATCTTCAGCATGTAAAAATTCAGGATTATAATAAATACCATTATCATCAAGAACGCTCTTTCTGATAATAACTGTCGGATGGCAGAGTTGAATTTGATGTAGCATACCAATCCTGATATTTTCATCAGAATGAGTCGTTTTTACAAGTATATTATTTTTCCCGAAGGATAGATACCATGACCCGCAAACACCTACGGAAGGATTATCTTCCATAAAGGCTACCTGTTTCTCAATCCTTTGCGGTAACGAAATGTCATCAGCATCCATTCTTACAATATACTTTCCTTGTGCAATATCTATCCCTCTGTTTAGTGAGAAAATTAGACCTTTATTTGTATCATTCTCAATATATTTTATCCTTGAGTCAGAATAAGAAAGAATAATTTCTTTGCTATTATCACCAGAACCATCATTTATAATGAGGAATTCAAAATCACAATATGTTTGGTTTAATATGCTGTCAATAGCTTCGTTAAGAAATTCACTCCCGTTGTAAACAGTTAGTAATACAGTAACTTTTATTCTATTAATCATTTGGTCTGTTTGAAAAGATGATTGTTTATGGCAAATTTAATAAAATATAAAAGCAAACACTTAATTTGTGAATTCAATATTGATGAATATCACAAATTTGTTTGTAAATCAGGTAAATATATCGTAATCTGTAACAAATTATTCATATTGTCCTGATTGGTTGTTCTTTTTTATGTACCTTTGTTGTATAATAGAACTATCTTTAAATTAAAAATTTATATTATTTTTGACGGTATTGAATTGTATAAGTCCTGAATATGGATGAGATAAATTACGAAACATTCTGGGATAATAATGAATCACATTCAAAGCATCCTTCTGTAAGGTTGAGAAATAGGTTCATAAAAAAAACACTTCTTAAACTCAATTTTGAGACTCTGACTGATGTGGGCTGTGGTGATGGTGTTCTAATTAAAACTATAGCTGACTTATTTCCATCAAAGAATTATTCAGCATCTGATTTTTCATCAAAGGTAATTGAAATGAATCGTGAAAGATACCCTGGTATTGAATTTTTTCACTGTGATATTTCAGAAAAACAGGATTTTAATAAAACATTTGATGTTGTTGTGTGCAGCGAGGTAATTGAACACCTGAAAGACTGGAAAACTGCACTTGATAATTTATTTGGCATGACAACAGAGAAAGGTCATTTGTTACTCACTACTCAATCTGGAAAACGTTATAAGAGCGATATAAACGTAGGTCATCTTCAGCATTTTAAATTGAAAGAACTTGTTGATTACCTTCACTCATTAGGCTATACAACAGAAAAGGCCTACAAAAAAGGCTACCCTTTTTATAATTTGCAAAAATGGGTATATCAGCTTTTTGAAAACAAGGCAAAAGATTTTCAGACCGGAGATACAGGAAAATCAGTTATTGGAAACCTTGTTTTTAAAATAACATATTTCTTGTTCATGTTGTCGCCCAGATCATCTTGTCTTGGGCCGCAGATTTTTATTTTGGCTAAGAAAAATCAAAATTTATGACAGACAAATTTATTACGGTTGTAATTCCTGCGCTTAATGAGGAAATTACCGTAGGAAAAACAATTGAAAGAATAAAAGAAGCTTTTGAGAAATATGGTATAAAAAATCATCAGATTTTGCTTGTTGATGCAAGTTCTAAAGACAGAACTGTTGAGATTGCGAAAGGACTGGGAGCCGAAGTTCAGATTGTGCCCAAAGTAGGGTTAGGATATCAATATTCAAGATGCATAGAGTGGGTTAAGGGAGATTATATAATCATGGGCGACTCTGATGGCACTTATGATTTTATTGAAATGGACAGATTCATTAAAAAACTTGATGAAGGTTATGAATTTGTGATGGGTACCAGGCTGAAAGGTAATATAATAAAGGGAGCAATGCCTTGGCCAAACAGAAGAATAGGTACTCCGTTGCTGACGTTTTTTATTAATCTTTTTTTCAGGGCGAAGATTTCTGATTGTAATTCCGGACTTAGAGCAATAAGAACAGATAAGTACCGTGAAATGGATCTTGAATCACCGGGCTGGGAGTATGCCTCAGAAATGGTTGTAAAAGCAAAGCTAATGAATCTTAAACTTACTGAAGTACCGGTAAGCCTGTTGCCTGATTCAGAAGGTCGTAAACCACACCTCCAGCCATGGAAAGCAGGATGGGAAAACATGAAGTATATTTGGTTGCTTGCCACCAATACTGTTTTTATGAAACTTGGAGTTTTTACATGGATTGCAGGTCTGATAGTACTTTTATCGCAATTATTCGGAAGTATTAAAATCGGAAATTTCTATTTCGGAACTTTTAATATGTTCATTGGACTTGTTCTTACCAATATAAGCTTGTTTGTAGTAATGATGGGTG
This sequence comes from uncultured Bacteroidales bacterium, assembly GCA_964512865.1. Classification (GTDB taxonomy): domain Bacteria; phylum Bacteroidota; class Bacteroidia; order Bacteroidales; family CAIWKO01; genus CAZELC01. The sequence continues at coordinate 3,189 of CAZELC010000059.1, read as the reverse complement.
TGCTGGTTCAAAATTTTACTTATTTAAACAGATTTAAAACCAGCCGGATAAGCAAGTGGTTTCAGAAAAATTTTAATTTTGAAAAAGGTGTGGTTATTTTTCTTATATCATTTGGTATTGGAGTAATTCTGGCACTTTATGTACTTTATCATTGGCTCTACATCTCTTCAACAATAACATTTAAAGAGGTAAAATGGATAATTTACAGCATCTTCTTTATGACTACCGGAATACAGGTTGCGTTCTTTTCATTTATTTTTGACCTTTTCAGAAGGCATAATAAAAAGGTGCAATATTAAAATGAAAGCTTTATTATTATCTGCTGGATATGGAACACGTTTAAGGCCACTTACCAATACACTGCCCAAATGTTTACTCCCGATTAACGGAAAGCCTTTGCTTTTTCATTGGCTTGACTTACTTGAAAAAGAAAATGTTAAAGAGGTTGTTATTAATATTCATTATCTTGCAGATAAAATCAGAGAGGCTGTAAGCCAAAGAAATAACAAGATAAAAGTAGAATTATTTTACGAATCGGAGCTGCTGGGAAGTGCAGGAACCCTTTTTGCCTGCAGAAAGTATTTTGAAAAAGAAAAAGATTTCTTGCTTTTATATTCCGACAATCTTACTAATATATCTCTGAAAAAAATAATTGATTTCCATAATGGACGTGATTCTGTTTTTTCAACATATGTATATAAAACCGACAAGCCTTCTGAAAAGGGAATATTTGAATGTGAAGCAGAAACAGGAAAAGTAATCAGTTTTGAAGAAAAACCACAATTTCCCAAATCAAATATTGCAAATGCCGGCATTGGTGTTCTAAATAATCGTATTTTTGATTATTATTCTGAAATTGTTCCTCTTGATTTCGGAAAACAGATAATGCCGCTTATTGTGGGGAATATGTATGTTCTTGAAACTGACCGGTATATTATTGATATTGGCTCAATTAAGGATTATAATGAAGCTCAGGATATCTGGAAAAATATTGATTAAAGAATGGTAATATCGCAAACGCCCTTAAGAATTAGCCTGTTCGGTGGAGGTACCGACTTTCAGGATTATTATTCACAGTATGAAGGATGTGTAATAAGCACAACAATTGACAAATATATTTTTGTGATTGTAAATGAGAGATTTGATGATTATATTGTAATAAACTATTCTCAGAAAGAGAGGGTTACAGAAATACAGGAAATAAAACATGAGCTTGTCCGTGAAGCATTGAAAAAAACCGGAATTACGAAAGGGGTTGAAATAACGATGATTGCAGATATTCCTTCCGAAGGTTCGGGAATGGGCTCATCAAGCAGTGTTACCGTTGGTCTTTTAAATGCACTTTACGCCTTTAGGGGAATTCAGGTTACGGCAGAACAACTTGCAGATGAAGCTTGCGATATTGAAATTAATATTTGTAAAAAACCTATTGGTAAACAAGATCAATATATTGCAGCATATGGTGGTTTCAGCGAAATAGTTTTTGGGAAAAATGATATCATTACTGTAAAACGTATTCCGATTTCTGATTACGACCGCCGAATGCTTGATTCAAATTTACATCTTTTCTATACTGGTGTAACGCGTAAATCCAGTGATATTCTAACAGAGCAAAAACAAAATATTGATGCCCGCATTCAGGAGCTTGAAATACTTAAATCATTTGCCTGCAAATCCAAAACCCTTCTTGAGAAAACAGAATTTGATAAGATTGGTGAGTTGCTGCATACAAGCTGGGAGGTAAAAAAGAATCTTTCAAGTAATATTTCAAATCCTTTTATTGATGAAATGTATCAACGTGCGATTGATGCAGGAGCTATAGGAGGCAAAATACTTGGTGCAGGCGGAGGTGGATTTTTACTTGTTTACTGCAAGGGAGAAAATCAGTATAAACTGAAAAATGCATTTAAAGAATTTAGAGAAATGCCGTTTATTTTCGAAAACGACGGCTCCAAAATAATATTTAATTACAGGAGGTACTCATGGAAATAGAAAATTTATTTAATGAATTCAAGGCGCAGCTTGATCTTGTTAATTATCAAGAAGTTAATAATCTTGTTGATCTTATTTACGATTCATATAAGAACGACAGGACCATCTTTATTATTGGTAATGGCGGTTCTGCTTCAAATGCTGCTCACCTTGCACAAGATATGGCAAAAGGAGCTATTTATGATCAGAAGGTTGATAAAAGAATAAAAGCACTTAGTCTTTCTGATAATATTTCGTATATAACTGCTGTAGGTAATGATGATGGCTTTCAGCATGTTTTTACTTCGCAGCTGAGAACTTTTGCAAAGGAAGGCGATGTACTACTCACGATCAGCTGCTCTGGTAACAGCAAGAACATAATTGATGCTGTAGAATTTGCACATTCACGGAACATGAAAGTTGTTGGAGTTACCGGGTTTGACGGTGGAAAGCTCAGGCAAATATGCGATTTTCCGGTTCATGTACCTATTAACGATTTTGGAATTGTTGAAAGTGTGCACTCAGTGATATTTCACTATCTTGTAATTATACTACGCGCTAGAATTGCTGGAAACTAATATCATTATCAATTAATTTTGTTTACATGAAAATTCTTATTACCGGAGCTGCCGGTTATATCGGCTCGGTTGTGGCAGAAATTCTTGAAAAACAGGGACATGAACTTTTTATTATTGATGACTTACGTGATGGCAACGAAAAAGCTGTTTCTAAAAAATCAAAGTTTTATAAAAATAATTTTGGAGATGCTTCGGTGCTGGAAGAGATTTTTTCCTCGAATAATATTGATATTGTATTTCATTTTGCTGCATCTGCAAATGTTCCTCATTCAAAAATAGAACCGCTTGAGTATTATGAGAATAACACCTCAAATACAATTGTCCTGCTTTCTGCAATGCGGAAATATAATGTGAATAAAATCATTTTCTCGTCTACAGCCGCTGTTTTTGGAGAGCCACAGTATTCTCCGATTGACGAAAAACATCCGTTAATACCAATTAATCCTTATGGTTATTCAAAGCTGGCATGTGAGGAAATTTTAAAGGACTGCAGTCTTGCTTATGGCCTTAATTATGTGATATTCAGATATTTTTGTGCTGCCGGTGCAACAAATGAGCATGGCGAATCACGCCGTCATGAAACTCACCTGATTCCTGTTGTTTTGGACACATTGCTTGGAAAAAGGGAAGAAGTTCCGGT
>CAZELC010000058.1:0-12120 GCA_964512865.1 uncultured Bacteroidales bacterium | reverse complement strand
GCATTTAACACTATTACTCTTACAGGAAATGGAGCACCACTAGTAGTGCCGGTTAGCCCGGCTACTTTCCCTCAACCAATTCAAGGTCAAGGCTCAGTAAGTTCCACTTTCACATGGAACACCGAATGCGAACATGTAAGAAAACAGGCTTATCAAATGAATTTCAAAGCTATCGATAATGGCTATCCGGTAAATTTGGTTACATATAAATCTGTAAAAATTACTGTGGTTTGCCCTAGACCAGAAAACCTCACTGCCACACCTGTTGGAAATACAATTCACCTGAAATGGAACAAAGATATCTGTACAAATGCAATTGGATATAAAATATACAGACATAGTGGTTATACAGGCTTTGTGCCGTCAAATTGCGAAACCGGAGTTCCAGCTTATACCGGTTATCAACTTATTAATACCATTTTAAATATTTACGATACTACCTTTGTTGATGACAATAATGGTCAAGGTCTTGTGCTTGGAAATGATTATTGTTATATGATTTGCGCGTATTTCGCTGATGGAGCGGAAAGTTATGCTTCAATAGAAGCATGTGCCGAATTAAATAAAGATGTTCCGGTTATTACAAATGTCAGTATCAGAAATACTGATATTGCAAATGGCTCATTATTCCTTGGATGGTCAAAACCATCTGCTCTTGATACAAACTTGCACCATGGACCTTTCAAGTATTATATTTTCAGAGGCACATCAACCTCTGCTATGAACCTAATTGATTCTATTAATAATATTAATGATACTACTTATATTGACTCCCTTCTCAACACAAAAGATATTCAATTTAAGTATCGGATAGATTTCTACAATGACTCTATTGGGAAAAAGTATCTCATCGGCTCAACAAATATTGCATTTTCAGTATTTTTAAATATTATCCCTACTGACCGGCAATTAAATCTTTCATGGAGTGTTAATGTTCCTTGGACAAATATTTATTACTCTATTTTCAGATTTAATCCATCAACATCTTTATTTGATTCAATAGGTTATTCATTAACGACAAACTTTACCGATGACGGACTTATTAACGGAACGACATATTGTTACTATATAAAAAGTGTTGGAAAGTACACTGCATCAGGCTTTGCATTTCCACTTATAAATTTATCACAAGTTGCCTGTGGTATTCCGCTCGATAACGTTCCACCATGTCCACCGGTTCTATCAGTTACACCTGATTGTAAAACTATCAGTAATTTTGTTTCATGGTTCAACAATTATGATTCTTGCTCATCAGATATTATAAAATATACTTTGTATTTTTCTCAAACGGAAAACAGCGATTACAACGTGTTATATATTTCGAATAATATTAAAGATACATCATTTTTTCACACTGGTCTGTTTACCGTTGCAGGTTGCTATTATGTTACATCCACTGATTCAAATGGTAACACCAGTAGCCCAAGTAATAAAATATGCATCGATATTGATCTATGCCAACTTTACAATCTTCCAAATGTTTTTACACCTAATAGTGATGGCTTCAATGATTATTTCAGGCCATTCCCTTATGATTTTGTTGAAGGAATTAATATTAAAATTTTCAATCGCTGGGGTGAACCTGTATTTGAAAGTAATGACCCTGAAATAAATTGGGATGGTAAAAATCAAAAAACAAAAATTGATTGCAGCCCGGGAGTTTATTATTATGTATGTGAGGTTTTTGAGAGGCGTTTAAACGGCATTGAAAAAAGAACAATTACCGGAATTGTCAACATCCTGAGATAGTTTATTACTGATTAACAGTTAATTAAACTTATTATCAAATTTTTATTCTGATTTTTCATTTTTTTTATTTACTTAGCGGAAAATTTGCAACCTAATTAATAATAAAATCTAATCAATATGTCGGAACAACAAAAATTTGTACCATTTGTCTCAGCTGAGACGAATATGGCAGAATTCACATTCAGAGCATTGATAATAGGGCTTATCATGGCCGTAGTACTTGGCGCCGCCAATGCATACCTTGGACTAAAAGCAGGTATGACTATAGCCGCTACTTATCCTGCTGCCGTTATTGGCATGGCAATATTGAAAATGGTAAAAGGTTCCATATTGGAAGAAAACTTTGCTCGTACTGTTGGCTCAATAGGAGAATCTGTTGCCGCAGGTGCTATCTTCACTCTACCAGCCTTTTTCATTTCTGGTATTTGGCCTGAATTCTATACACCAGGTCATTATGCTACTTCTTCATTAATACTAATTGCCGGTGGTATTTTAGGAATTATGTTCGTAGCATTGCTAAGAAGAGTAATGGTTGAAGATGTTGAACTAAAATTTCCGGAATCAATTGCTGCAGCAGAAATACATAAAGCAGGTCGTCGTAGTGGTGGCGGTTCTAAATTTCTTTTTGGAGCTATGGCCGGTGGTGCTGTTATTCAGGCACTTGGTCAATTTAAGTTTTTTGCAACCTCATGGTCAAAGTTTATTACCTTTTCAAAACAAACAATTACAGGTACAATGTTTTCCGGCAAAGGAGGACTTTTACTAAGTTCTCCAGGAATTAGTCCTGCATATATGGGTGTTGGTTACATAATTGGTCCTCGTTTGGGTGCATTAAATTTTAGTGGAGGTTTGATTGCCTGGGGCTTATTGGCACCAATTATTTATTATTTTATTTCACCTTCAATTGATGTTAATTTTTTGAATGATTGGGCTGCAGTCTTAATGGCCAAAGATAAAAATCTTTCATTAACAGATGCTATGGGGCGCGTTGGTGATCCAACATATCAAATTTCACAGGTATGGAGGTTTATTGTTCGCCCGATTGCAATTGGCGGTATGTTAATGGGTGCATGTTTCACGCTTTTTAAAATGAGAAAAAGTCTGGGAGCAGGTTTAAGCAGAGCAATAGGTGATGTTAGAAAAGCAGCCGGTGGAAGTCATGTAGCTACAGCTAGAACAGAAAAAGATATTCCTTTTACTTGGATTGTTGTTGGAATACTTGGAGTTGCAGCTCTTACTTTTGTAATTACATTCTTTGTTTTTAATGCCAGCTTAATAGTGTCATTAGCAGCAGCTACAGTTTTAAGAGTTTTAGCATTTTTATTTGGAGCTGTTTCAGGATATCTTGTTGGTATTATGGGCTCAAGCAATAATCCAATTAGTGGATTGACACTTACGGCTTTGGTTGTCACAGCATTGATATTAGTCGCACTTGGTGTTTCCGGGAATGAAGGTGTTGCTACAGTTCTTGGCGTTGCAGCTATTGTTTGCGTTTCTGCTGCAGTTGCCGGTGAAATGCTTCAGGACTTAAAAGCAGGACATATTCTTGGCGGTACTCCATGGAGAATGCAAATTGGAGATATTATCGGAGTTATTCTTGCTGGTTCTGTTATGTTCGGTGTACTTGTTATATTAAATCAAGGAGATATTGCACAAGGTCTTAAAGAAGGATATGATGGTGGATTTGGAAGTAAAAATCTTTCTGCACCTCAAGCCAGTTTAATGGCAATGTTATCAAAAGGAATAGTTGGTGGACAAATGGCATGGCCACTAATTATTGTTGGAATGTTAATGGGCCTCGGACTTATTCTTATGCAGGTAAAAAGCCCTATGCTTGTAAGCGTTGGCATGTATTTACCTTTAGAAACAACTTTCGCAATTTTCTTAGGTGGTGTTGTAAAAGGAATTGTTGAAGCAATCAGTAAAAAGCGAAATTATTCACTCGGGCAAAATGTCAGAATGGAAAACACGGGAGTTCTGCTGGCCTCAGGTTTTATTGCAGGTGAGGCATTGATGGGACTTGTATTTGCTTTACTATATTTCTTAAATGTTCCAACTCTTTCAATATTTGAAAACCCTTCATTTCTTGTAAGTATTCTGGTTTTAATATTAATTTCTTACATATTAGTTTATATTCCGGTTAAAAACAGAGGTGCTGCTGATGAACCGCCACCTCCAAGCGGAAACTTCTAAAAATATAAAAGGGATTTTGTAATACAAAATCCCTTTTTTTATATCTTCGGACAAAATTATAGTATTATGGATGTCGCTTTGGTTCTGTCCAGCGGAGGTGCAAGGGGACTTGCTCATATCGGTGTTATTGAAGAACTTGAAAAAAGAGACTTTAAAATAACTTCCATTGCAGGTTCATCAATAGGATCAGTTATTGGGGGATTATACGCCTGCGGCAAACTTGATGATTTTAAAGAATGGGTTTGCAATCTTGACAGGTTTGATGTTATGCAATTAATGGATTTTACATGGACATTGCAAGGTTTTATAAAAGGAGATAATTTTTTTAAGGAATTGGATAAATTTTTCGGAAATACAAAAATTGAAGACCTTAAAATCCCTTTTTCTGTAGTTGCAACAAATATTGAAACTCGAAAAGAAGTTGTTTTTAATTCCGGAAGCCTTACAAAAGCAATCAGAGCATCTGTATCTATTCCTTCAGTTATTACACCGGTCAAGTACAAAGGACAGTATTTAATAGATGGAGGAGTTGTAAGCCCAATTCCTGTAAATGCAGTTAAAAGGAAAGATAACGACTTGCTCGTTGTTGTTGATATAAACTCAAATATCCCATACTTAAAACCTGAATTTCAACCTGCTGTAAAGCGAATTCAAAAATCAGGATTAAAAAGGGATATACTTAAAGAAATAAAGAGGTTTATTGAGTTTTATAATATTAATAAGGAAGCAAAGAAAAAAACTCCTAATTATTTCTATATTGTTGATAAAAGCATCGATATAATGCAGGATAAAATTTGCTCCCTGACTAAGGATCATTATCAACCGGATATTATGGTAGAAATATCAAGAGAAGCTTCGAGCACTTTTGAATTCGACAGAGCCCATGAACTTATTGCAGCAGGAAGAAATGCATTTATTAATGGATTAGAAAACAGCAGATTAAAACAAAAATAATGGCAAAAAACTTTTTTGAACGCAGGAAAATTTTTAAAAACTCAAATTATCTGGACCTGACTCCGGTATTAATTTTCAAATCAGAAGAATCTGAAGATGGTCTTGTTACCATTTTGATACCTAGATTTAAAAATAATTTCATGAATAAATATATTGTAAGAGAAAAAGCAAGGTATATTTATTTAAAACTTGATGAGCTTGGAAGTGCAACCTGGAAAGAAATTGACGGCAGTAGAAATGTTGGTCAAATTTGCGAACAACTTAAAGAAAAGCTTGGAGACAAAATAGCTCATACTGAAGAAAGAGTAACAAAATTCTTATCTATTCTTTATAATAACAGGCATATCACCTTCAGGGAGATAGAATAAAAATGCCCTGTTAAACAGGGCATTCAGTAATTCATGTAAAAAAAGCAATTATAGTATTAACCAAAATTATCTCGAAATATAAATTGAACCTCCTTTTACTTGAACCTTATTTTTATAAGTATATTGAAGGTAAAAATAATATGTACCATCAGGAGCATTATAGCCATCCCAGTCATTCTGGTATTTTGAACTCTTATAAACAACTTTTCCCCTACTGTCATATACAAGTAAGCTTGGATTTTCCACACTCGATAATTTCCCAATAACAAACCTGTCATTTATTCCATCACCATTAGGAGTAAAAGCATTGGGAATTTCAAGTCTAAAATCATCACCAAATTCAGGCTGGTCTTCCTGGTTCATAGTCAACTGATTGTCGGCATTTTCCTCAATTATTTCTTCTTCCGGGTTTTCCTGTGTTTTTACTTCTTTTTTCTTTTCTTTTTTCTTATCAGCAACTGGTAGATCTTTCTTTTTATCTTCTTCTTTTTTCGGTACAATTTTATTTAAATCCTGATCTGCAATAATATTCTGATTGTTTAGTTCCTTTTTATTTTCGTTATCATTTTTATTTATATTCTGATCCTCGTTATTATCATTTTTGTCATTATCAGAATACTGAACCTGATTATTAATTATGATATTATTATTTGGTGAGTTATCTTTATTGTTTTCGTCATTATTTATTTGTGGTGTATAAATCTTCTGGTTGTTTTTATTGTTTTCTTTTATAATATTATTTTCAATAACTTTTTCGTCAGTTTTATTAATTGCTTCCTGTTTATCAATTGATTTCTCATCAGAATTCATGGTAAAATAAGTAATAGCAGCAACAATTCCTATTGTTACAACTGAAGCTGCGGCTGCGTAATAAAACCATGATTTGCTTGCAATAGAAATAATTTTACTGCTAATTGAATTAACCGTATTACTAGCAGGATTTGTGCTTATTGAATTTCCCGGTTGAATTTTATCAAGGTTATTACTGAGTTTGTCCCACAGTTCATTTGACGGAGTTTCTTTCAAATCCTTTAAGGACTCTTTGACCAAACCGTCAATATTTTTTAAGTTTTTAATATCGCTTAAGCCTTTCATAGTACCTCAATATTTTCTAAGTCGTTGTGCGTCATTTAAAATTTATTCTGTCCTGCAAAATTTTTCTAGCTTTCGATAACTGAGATTTTGATGTTCCTACAGTTATATTTAGCATTTTTGCAATTTCCCTATGTTTATAACCTTCTAAAGCATAAAGGTTAAAAACCATTCTGTATCCTTCAGGCAACTCCTGAACAACTTTCAGGACGTCTTTTGTTGATGTAGAATCAATTGCTTCATTTTCTTCAAGCAATGTTCTGTCATCAACATCACTTATATCAGCATGAAAATAATGCTTAAGATTTTTCCTGTAATTGTTTATGGATGAATTTATCATTATTCTTTTCATCCAGCTTTCAATTGAACCCTCTTTTCTGAAATTATGGATTTCCGAAAAGATTGTCATAAAAGCTTCCATCAGCACATCTTCAGCTTCATCTCTGCTTTTACAGTACCTCAAACAGATACCGAACATAACCGATCTGTACTTTTCAAAAAGCAGTTTTTGGGCCTGTCTGTCGTTCTCTCTGCACCCTTCTATTAATTTGTCATCTGAAACCATTTAACTGCTTTGACTTTTTTATGACGTTTAAAAATAATTTTTGGTTGCCTGATGGTTATTTTTAATATAAAAAAATTTAAAACCGTAATAAAAGTAAAAAAAATTATAACTTTGTTTGACACAAAGATATTTATTTTAAAAAAAATTATTAACTTCTAAAAATATAAAAAATGGGAAATGTATTAAATGGACTTCAACCCTCAGCACTTTGGAATATTTTCGAATCAATATGCGGGATTCCTCATCCTTCAAAGCATGAAGAAAAAATCAGAGAATTTGTTTTAGGTTGGGCAAAGGAACATAATCTTGAATCTTTTGTTGATGAAGTAGGAAATGTAATTATCAGAAAACCTGCAACTCCTGGTATGGAAAGCCGCAAAGGAATTATTATGCAGGCACATCTTGATATGGTACCTCAAAAGAATAATGATACCGTTCATGATTTTTTAATCGACTCTATTAAACCAAGAATTGACGGCGAATGGGTTACAGCAACAGGAACAACACTTGGAGCTGATAACGGTATAGGAATGGCTGCAGCTATGGCAGTGCTAGAAGCTACTGATTTAATTCACGGCTCACTGGAAGTTCTTCTTACTGTTGATGAAGAAACAGGTATGACAGGTGCTTTTGGATTAAAACCAGGACTTCTTAACGGAGATATTTTATTAAATCTAGATACAGAAGAAGAAGGCGATCTTTGCGTAGGTTGTGCTGGTGGTACAAATGCGAATGCAAAATTCCATTATACCGAAGAATCTGTAAGTGGTGATGTTCAGGCATTTAAAGTTACTGTTAAAGGATTGAATGGCGGCCACTCCGGTGTGGATATTCATCTTGAAAGAGGTAACTCAAATAAAATATTAAACCGTATTTTATGGTTTGCAAATAAAAATATGGGATTAAGGCTTTCATCAATAGATGGAGGAAGTCTTCGCAATGCAATTCCAAGAGAATCCTTCGCAATTGTTACTTTACCAAAAACAAACAGTGCTGCATTTTTAAAGTTTGTAGATGAGTTTACGGCAATAGTAAAGAACGAATATAAAGGTGTTGAAAATGACCTCACCATAATAGCTGAACCAACATCAGTACCTGCATTTTTAATAGATAATATAACTACTGTAAATCTTCTTAATGCTGTTTATGCATTACCTAACGGGGTTATTCGTGACAGTCAGGATATGAAAGGATTAGTTGAAACATCAACAAACCTTGCTATTGTTAAATCCCATGATAATGTTATTGATGTTCAGTGCCTGCTACGCAGCTCAGTTGATAGTGCAAAAGAAGATTTGGAAAACATGATGGCAGGTGTGTTTACACTGGCTGGCGCAGAATATGTTTTTGATGGCAAATACCCGGGATGGAAACCAAATATGGATTCTGCAATACTTAAAGAAATGGTTGCAGCTTATGAAAAACAGTTTGGAACAAAAGCTCATATCAGTGCTATTCATGCAGGTCTGGAATGTGGACTACTTGGCGGAGTTTACAAAAACTGGGATATGATATCATTTGGTCCAACTATTTGTTTTCCACACTCTCCGGCTGAAAAGGTAAATATACCATCAGTAAAAAAATTCTGGGATTTTCTGGTTGAGACATTAAAAAATGCACCTTCTAAATAATTTATTATCAGAATAATAAAAAATGCGTCAACTAATGGCGCATTTTTTATTTAAAAAAAGGGAAAATATATTTGTCGTTATAAAAAATATTTATATCTTTGCACTCCTTAAAAATCAAATAAGATGAAAAGAACATTTCAACCATCGCAGAAAAAGAGAAAAAACAAACATGGTTTTAGAGAAAGAATGGCTGATGTAAACGGCAGAAAAGTTTTATCAAACAGAAGAGCTACAGGCAGAAAAAAACTTACTGTTTCTGACGAAAAAACTCACAAGTAATATTTTCAACTAAATATTTGAAAAGGAGATAAGTAATATTTATCTCCTTTTTTTATTAGTCCCATTTTTTTATTACAAAATACAATTATTAATTTTTTTTGCGTTATTTTGCCGATATCTTAAAAATAAAACATTTTCTTATGAAAAAAATCAATTTCAAGAAATTTATCCCCTATTTTGTTGCAATAATTGTATTTATAGCTTTTGCACTTATTTATTTCAGCCCGGTAATGGATGGCAAAAAATTAAACCAAAGTGATATTGTGCATTTTAAAGGTTCAGCAAAAGAAGTTGATGATTTCAGAGAGCAGACAGGCGAGGAAGCATTGTGGACAAACTCGATGTTTGGTGGTATGCCGGCATACCAGATAAGCGTCAGAAACAATGATAATCTTATTGCTAAGGTTAAGAATTATTTAATGCTCGGCATCCCGCATCCTGCCAATATTCTGTTCATGCTGTTTCTTTGCTTTTTCATACTTCTTATTGTCTTAAAAATTGACCCATGGCTAAGCATTATAGGAGCAATTGCTTTTGCTCTTTCCTCGTATTTCTTTGTATGTATTGATGTCGGGCATAATGCGAAAGTTATAGCAGTTGCATATATTCCTGCGGTTCTTGCCGGAGTGATTTTAGTTTTCAGGGGAAAATATATACTTGGTGGAGCACTTACCTCATTTTTTCTTGCGCTTGAAATTATTGCCAATCATATTCAGATGACCTATTATATGATGTTTGTACTGGCCATTTATGGTATCGCAGAACTTATTTCCGCCATTAAAGAGAAAAAGTATGTACCATTTATGAAGTCACTGGGAGTTTTGATTATTGCCGGTATTATTGCTGTTGGACCTTCTGTGAGTAATCTCTGGACTTCTTATGAGTATATGAAAGAAACTATTAGAGGCAAATCCGAATTAACATCCGATCAAAGCATCAAATCAGGCGGACTTGACAAAGATTATATTACACAATGGAGCTACGGAGTTGGTGAAACTTTTACATTAATGATTCCGGATGCCAAAGGTGGAGAATCAGCTGCTATTGGAGAAGATAAAGATGCCGTAAAAGATATTGATCCACAATACCGTGAAATTATTGCCAACCAGGGAAAATATTGGGGTGATATGCCTTTTACTCAGGGAACTGTGTATGTAGGTGCATTTATTTGTTTCCTTTTCATTTTAGGATTATTTATAGTTCGTAACAGGTTTAAATGGGTATTATTTGCCTCAACAGTTTTGTTTATTTTTCTTTCATGGGGTCACAATATGATGTGGCTTTCAAACTTCTTCATCGACCATTTCCCGTTTTATAATAAGTTCCGTGCAGTATCCTCAATGCTTGTTATAGCCGAAATTACTATTCCATTGCTTGCAATAATGGCGTTACAGGAAATATTTACCAAACCGCAGATTCTTAAAGAAAAGAAACTTTACTTCTTTATTTCCTTAGGACTTACCGCAGGTATTTGTTTGCTTTTCTGGTTATTACCAAAAACATTTTTCAACTTTGTAACTCCTGCCGAACTTAAGAATTTTGACGAATATCGGCAACAGATTGGAAATCAACAGATAAATGATATTATAGCCAATTTAGAGCTTGCAAGAATTTCAATTTTTAAAGCATCCGCTATAAGAAGTTTCATTTTTATTATTCTTGGAGCCGGCCTGCTTTGGTTGTACGCTTCAATGAAAAAAGTCAATAAATATGTTATTTATGCCGGACTTGCGCTAATAATAATTATTGATATGGTTCCTGTTGCAAAGCGATATATTAAGGATAAAGATTTTGTTTCAAAAAAATCTGTTGAAGAACCTTATACTATTACGCAAGCCGACCAATTCATACTCAATGATAAAGAACCCGATTTTAGAGTTTTAAACCTTGCTGTAGGAAATTTTACAACTGATGCAAGCGTTTCATACTTCCATAAATCAATTGGCGGTTACCATGCAGCTAAGCTTAAAAGATATCAGGAACTGATTGAAGCAAGGCTTTTTAAAGAAAGAGATATGCTTGCAAAAACGCTTTCTTCAAAACCAACAGATTCATCCTTGCTACAAACAATGTACAAGATGACTTCACTCAATATGCTGAATACCAAGTATTATATTTATAATTTTGAAGCTGCACCCTTGCGAAATCCTGCCGCTTTAGGAAGTGCTTGGTTTGTGCACAATGCCAAAATAGTAAATAATGCCGATGAAGAAATCAAACAACTCGACAATTTCTCTCCTGCTTATACAGCTATTGTTGATAAGAGATTTGAAAGTCAGCTCGCAAATTACAAAGGTGGGAAAGATAAGGACGCAAAAATAAATCTTGTTGAGTATAAGCCGAATCACCTTACTTATCAGGCATCCAATGTGTTGACAAATCAACTTGCTGTTTTTTCAGAAATATACTACAGCGCTGGGTGGAATGCCTATATCGACGGAAATAAAACTGATTATTTCAGAACTAATTATGTGCTTAGAGGAATGATTGTTCCGCCGGGAAATCATAAAATCGAATTTAAATTTGAACCAAATTCATACTACACAGGAAATAAAATTTCAATAATTTCTGCAATATTACTTGTTATTATTCTTCTTGCAGCCTTTGGTTTTGAAGGATGGAAAGCTTATAAGAAAAAAACAGTAACAGATTAATGGAATATAAAATTCCCACCTACAAAGAAATAGAAAACTATTTCTTACTTAATTTTAATATCAGCTATGTTTACAACAATATAGAACCGGATGTAATTTCCGGTTCTTTTCATCAATTTGAAGGTGATTTCGAACCATTATTCCAAAATATTTATAATACTGAACCTAAGTATTTTAACTGGAAAAAGTACGAAGTTCCCGTTTTTATTTTTGATGATAATTTTAATGGTGAAGTATTTCGCGAAGGCAAAATAAGTTTTGATATTTATCTGAATGCTTTCCTTTTTCTTTCAGGATGGCAGGAATGGAAAAACGATAAAACCGATGCACACGGCAGGTTTCCATATTTCGAATCACTTCAATATAAACATAAATTTACTCTTTCACCTGTCGTAAATATTTATTTTGAGATACTTGCAGATTTTTTACAAAATAACAATCATAAAATTGAAAACAAAAAATGGGACGGCGGTTCACAAATTATTCTCACACACGATATTGACCAGATAAATTGCGGATACATAGAAGATTGCGGATTTCTTCTTAAAAAATTCAAAATTAAAAATGCTTTTCACATCTCAAAACTATTGTTCCGTAAATTTTTTCTTTGCAGAGATACTTTTTTTGACGCTTTT
>CAZELC010000057.1:0-12129 GCA_964512865.1 uncultured Bacteroidales bacterium | reverse complement strand
GAAAAAGCCATCTTAAATTTTCTGTATCCGTATCATTAAAATACTGCGCAACGATAATTGATGAGATTTTTAATTATATATCTTGCACATTATCTGTAATTTATATTCAAAATCTTTATTGCTTTTAGTGAAGCACTAATTTAACTTTTAGTGATTCACGTATTTCTTTTAGTGTAATACTAATGTTTTGAAAGTACTGGCTGAAGTAATTTTACAAACGTTTAAGAACCAATAAAAAATAATTATATGAAAAACAATATATCTCTTAAAAAACAAGGAAATAACCGGAAAAGCATAAAGAGAATTAATTTGAACAAGAGGTTCATTTTAATTTATTTGATTATTTCTTTAACGTTTATTATTGTAAACACTTCTATCGCGCAGGATATTAAAATTGTACAGAGTGGACCTTCAGTTGCAAACCCCGGTGATATTATAACATATATTATTGCTGTGAAATCAGACGGTAATGCAGCTTCTGAAATTTCTATAACTGACTATTTGCCTTCCTGGAATTCTATGACTTATATTAGTTCTTCACCATCAGGAAATTATGACAAGGAAAGAAACACTATTACATGGGATAAAAGTAATTTTCCTGAAATTTTGAATTTGGGAAAAGATGAGTTATACCTGAAGGTTTTAGTCAGAGCAGGAATTCTTGAAAAAGGAAATTATTCAGTTCCCGAAAAATTATCCAAATTATCTTCCTACAGTGTAATTAATGGTGAGAAAGCAAATCAAACCATTAAAAGCAATATTGTAATAACAGAAGTGCCTCTTACAGGTGGTGCTGTTTTGCCTGTTGAATAGTATTGTTCATTCAATTATTAATTTTTGAATTCAAAGATTTTAACAATTAAAAACAAAAAAGATGAAAACCCATACATATAATTTTAAAGGTTATTATATAAGA
Organism: uncultured Bacteroidales bacterium; assembly: GCA_964512865.1. GTDB lineage: Bacteria > Bacteroidota > Bacteroidia > Bacteroidales > CAIWKO01 > CAZELC01. The sequence continues at coordinate 11,213 of CAZELC010000057.1, read as the reverse complement.
ATATGCATTTTGCTGTTTCTTATTATTTCTGGCGGAAGCCTTTTTCAGGTTCAGGCTCAGATTAAGACACCTATGTCGTTAAGGTACCAGACTTCACTTCATGGTAATATGACATTGATAGCTAATAATGTCCTCTCCCAGAATGCTACTGCAAATTATACCGGAACTGCCGGAAATCATAATGTAACAACAGTATTTGTAGATGTAGATTCTGACCCTGCAACTTTCAATTCTTCAAAGGCTACACTTTCGTTGCCTTCAGGATTAAATTGCGTTACTATCAGAAAAGCATTACTTTACTGGGCCGCAGCAGATTTTGAAGATCCAGGTAATGAACCTAACTGGCAGTTTAATCAGGTAAAGTTTAAAGCTCCCGGAGCAACATCTTATACAACACTCACTGCTGATAATGTTATTTATCAGGGCAGACAAGAACATTTTCAAAATGATCCTTATGTTTGTGTTAAAGATATTACCTCACTTCTTCCCTCTAATGCAACTGGTGAATATACAATTGCTAATGTAAAGGCAAAAAAAGGCGATCTTACCGGACATGGTGGAGGAAATATAGGAACTTCAGGTGGATGGACAATTGTATTTGTTTATGAAAGTGTCTCTTTACCTCAGAAAACCATAAATATTTTTGATGGTTATGTCCATGTTTACAATGGAATGAGCCCAAACCCGATACCTTTTAGTTTTAGTGGTTTTCAAACAATACCAAGCGGGAATGTCAGTATAAATTTTCTTATGGGTGCTTTGGAAGGTGACTGGGATTTAACAGGTGATTATGCTGAAATACAAAAAGTGGACGCTTCATGGTATAATCTTGCAACCGGTTCATCATTAAGGCAAACCAACAATATTTTTCATAGTATTATTGGATTAAATGGTTCTCAATTTTTAAACAGAGTTCCTGCCAGTACAAACACTCTCGGATTTGATGCGGATATTTTTCCAATTACAAATACAGGAAACAGCGTAATAGGAAATAATCAAACATCTGCCACAATAAGAATGGGAACTAATCAGGAAACTTATGGACTTTTTCTTACAGGTCTGGCAGTTGATGTTTGGGAACCTGAAATTTCTCCGATACTTACAATTGATGGAATGCCCGGCGGAAGCGGCGGAACTGTTGCTCCAGGAACAAATCTTACATATTCGATGGTAATTCAAAATAAAGGTAATGACAACTCGAAAAACACAAAAATTACTACCGTTTTGCCACTTGCTGTAGATTTTCTTAATGTTGTCACACCTGTTCCATCAGGAGTAACTTATAATTACAATTCTACAACACGAACATTAACTTTTAATATCCCTGATAATCTCGTTGAAGCAGGTGATGCATCATTTACTTTACAGTACTCAGTTAAAGTTACTGATGATTGTGCAAGACTTAGAAATAATTGTTCCTCAAACAGTAATTTAATTGCAAATGCTATTTACAATGGCAATCAGGCACCGGCGCAGAAAACTACCCCAAGTTCAAACGGTTTAACAAGTTGCGGACTTGGAAACCTATTACCGACAACTTTTATAATAAGTCCTTTACCTTCTACATGTTATACACCGACTAACCTGAATATCAAAGCTTGTGAAATACCATTACAGTTTTCTTCTTCATCTGATATTCAGAACCTTATTAATAATGGTTATATAATTACAGCAACTGATGATTATCTTGCATCACCAATTACAAGTATAACATCAACAGGTACTTATTATGCATTTAAAGTTTTCTCTCAGGCATTTCCTTCATGTTACGACAGAATAGTTTTAACAGTTGAAATTGGTAAACCTTCAATTACAATAAATTCAGTGATTAACGCAAGCTGTTTTGGCAGTACTGACGGAAGCATTGATATTTCGGTTTCAGGCGGATCGCCTGCATATTCATATTCATGGTCGAAAAATGGTTCCCCATTATTGGCTAATACTCAAGATTTGAATGGGCTTTCATTTGGAAATTATTCATTAACTGTAACTGATTCAAAAGGATGTTCAGTAACTCAATCCTTCACAATTACACAACCGAATGATATAAATATTATCAGCTCAGTAGCCAAGACTTCTTGCGCTGGAACAGCTGACGGCATTATTACAATAAGCTCAATATCAGGCGGAACTGCTCCTTACCAGTATAAAGTAAATGCCGGTGGTTTTGCAGCTGCAAATCTGCCATTGAATATTGGCGGTTTATCTTCCGGAAATTACTCAATCACAGTAAAGGATAGCAAAGGATGTGAAAAATCATTCAGCATTATTGTCGGCACAATTGCAGATATTACTCCACCGGTAATTAATTGTCCTCCTCCAATTACCGTAAATTGCTCTTCTGAAGTGCCACAGCCTGATATTGCATTGATTACTGCAACTGACAATTGTAGTGGAAATATTATCGTAAGTTTTGTTGGCGACCAAATCAGTGACCAAAGCTGTAATAACAAATATACCATTACAAGAACTTATAAAGCAGTTGATGCTGCCGGAAATATTTCATACTGTAATCAGATAATCACAGTAAACGATGAAACTGCTCCGGTAATAAGCACACCGACAAGTTCACTTGATGTGACAGTATCTTGTTCTTCAGAAGTTCCCGCAGTAAATTTAAATTCAATTTCTGCAACTGATAATTGTTCGGGACAAGTAACCATCAGCCATGTAGGCGATGTTATCACCGCAGGAAATTGTGCAAACAGCTATACCATAACAAGAACTTACAGAGCAACCGATATATGCGGCAACTATTCAGATTTTGTTCAGATAATCACAGTAAACGATGAAACTGCTCCGGTAATAAGCACACCGACAAGTTCACTTGATGTGACAGTATCTTGTTCTTCAGAAGTTCCCGCAGTAAATTTAAATTCAATTTCTGCAACTGATAATTGTTCGGGACAAGTAACCATCAGCCATGTAGGCGATGTTATCACCGCAGGAAATTGTGCAAACAGCTATACCATAACAAGAACTTACAGAGCAACCGATATATGCGGCAACTATTCAGATTTTGTTCAGATAATCACAGTAAACGATGAAACTGCTCCGGTATTTTCTGAATTGCCTGCTGAATCAGTTATTTATTGTCCTGCTCAACCGCAGTTTGTTACACCTTCAGTGGTTGACAATTGTGGTGGAAGTGTTGAGCTTTCTTACAATGATAAAAGGGTAGATGGCGAATGTGCAGGTTCTTACAGCATAACAAGAATTTGGGCTGCAAAAGATTTGTGCGGTAATATTTCTTATGCTTCACAGACAATAATTGTTAAAGACGTTACAGCTCCTGTAATTTCAAAATTGCCTGAACCAACAACAATAAATTGTCCCGCAGTACCTGAGTTTGTTAAACCTATTGCCACAGATGATTGTTCAGCAAATGTCGATCTTACTTTTGTTGATGTTAAAACTCCCGGAGAATGTGCCGGTTCATACAGCATAACAAGAACCTGGACTGCAACTGATGAATGTGGAAATTCATCTACAGCAACCCAAACAATAATCGTTGTTGATACAACAAAACCTGTTCTTGTAAAACTTTCTGATAATCTTACTGTAAATTGCGATGGTCAGGGAAATATTAATGATCTCAACAATTGGTTGGCATCCAATGGTAATGCAATTGCAACTGATGATTGCGGCGTTATTAGATGGACTAACAACTATAACGGAATTACCAGTTTATGCGGATTAACAGGAAAAGTAACTGTTACATTTACTGCTACTGATGAGTGCGGTAATAGTGTTTCAACAACATCTACTTTTTCAATAATTGATGTTACACCTCCTGTGATTGAATGTCCTGAAAACATAACAGTAAACAATGATGAAGGTTTTAATGGAGCTTATATTACCATACCGCAACCTGTTTACTCCGAAATCTGCAGCTCGGTTACATTACTTAATGATATAAATCAAACTTCAAATGCTTCAGGTTTTTATCCTGTAGGAACAACAACTATTACATGGACAGCAACTGATGAATGTGGAAATATTTCAACCTGTACTATGACAGTTACTGTTTTAGATAATGAACCTCCGGCAATAAAATGCCCTGCTCCTGTGGTATCATGTGATGAATCAGTCACTCTTACAGAGCCAATAGTTACTGATAATTCAGCAATTCAAAGTATTGTTAATGATGCTCCGGAAGTTTTCCCGACAGGAACAACAACAATAGTTACCTGGACTGTTACTGACATATATGGAAACGTATCAGTATGTCATCAATCAGTAACAATTTCAAAACTGACCGCTACTTATACTGTAAAGGCACAGCCAACATGTTCAAATGCTGCGGACGCATTGATTTCAATAAATGTAAACGGTGGCAACGGTGGTTATACTTATTCAATTAACGGAGGTACACCACAAAGCTCTAATGTCTTTACAGGACTTAGCGCAGGAGTTTACACAGTTTTGGTTAATGACAGTATTGGTTGTTCAACCGAAGTATCAGGAATTGTAATAAATGATCCTGAACCGATTATGGTAGCTTATTCTTCTTCACAACAAGCTTCATGTCATAATAGTGCTGATGGATATATCTCTGTGACAGCAACAGGTGGAAGCGGATCTTACACATATTCAATAAATGGTTCTCAGCCTCAATATTCAGGTGACTTTTTGGGACTACTTCCCGGTTCATACATTATTACTGTTTTTGATGATAAAGGTTGTCAAAAATCAACTGAAGAGATAATTATTGAAAATCCTCAGGAATTGACAGTTACAGTGCAATCATCAGATCAGGTTACATGTAAAAACGATCATAGCGGTCAAATTGTTGTCAATGCTGAAGGCGGCTCAGGAAATTATACATACAGCCTGAACTATGGTGCACCACAAACATCAAGTACTTTTTCAAATTTGCCAGCCGGTACTTATTTCGTGATTATCACTGACAAAAACAATTGTAGTGTGATAACACCGGCAATCGTTATTAACAATCCTCCTGCAATTGCTGTAGATATTGAAGTAATTTCACCTGTTTCTTGTAACAACAGTAAAGATGCTTCAATTAAAATAAATGCAACAGGAGGAACCGGTAACTACGTTTATAGTTTAGATGGAGTCAATTTCCAGCAATCAAATATCTTTGAGGGTTTGCCGGCAGGAACATATAATGTTACAGTATTTGATGCAAATTCTTGTCCTACAACTCAAACTATAGAGATAGAAAATCCTGCACCAATTATTTCTACCGCTTCTTCTCCTAATATGGCTGACTGCTCAGGGAAAAGGGGTGGCGTTGCAGAAATATTTGCAAGCGGAGGTGTGTCTCCATATTCTTATAGCTGGTCAAACGGAAGTACAACATCCCATGCCGGCGATTTATCATCAGGAACATATTGGGTAAACATTACTGATGCTAACGGCTGTTCCCAAAAAAGCTCAGTAATAGTCGAATCCGAACCTAAACAGGAACTTGTGATAAACAACGCTTTTTCTCCTAATGGTGATGGAATCAACGATTATTGGGTAGTAAAAAACATTGAACTATATCCCGACAATGAAGTTGTTGTTGTAAACCGTTGGGGTAATGAAATATATTCTCAAAAAGGATATTCTAACACTTGGGATGGCAGCAACCTCTCTGAAGGAACATATTATTATATTCTTAAAGTAGTAATGTGCGACGAAGAATTCACTTACAAAGGTTACATTACAATACTTCGCTAATTATTAAATGTTAAAAAACACTCATTATGAAAACATTAAAATTAATATTGATATTTTTGCTAATAGCTTCTTTCAGCTATTCACAGCAAAATTCTCCATACAGCCATTATATTTTCAATCAGCTAATTATTAATCCGGCTTATGCCGGCACCAAACAGCTGATAAATATAAATGCATCATATTCGATACAGTGGGCTGGTTTTTCAGGGTCACCTTCAACACAAACAATAAGTGTTGAAGGACCCTTATTCCAAACTATGGGACTCGGTTTACATTTCATTAATGACAGAGCCGGAGCACAGAATCAGCAGGGTTTGTTTGGAAGTTATTCTTATATTGTTAGATTTGATGAACAATGGCGATTGTCAATGGGACTTGCAGTTGGAGTGTCAAATTTTACACTTGATGGGACTAAGCTGATTACTGAATCGGCCGAAGATCCATCAATTCCAACTACCAAAGTGAATTCTGTACGTTTTGATTCAAAGGCTGGTCTTTTCCTTTACTCAAACAGATTTTATGCTGGGTTCTCTGTAACAGACTTGCTTGCAGACGTGATTAAATCCAAGGACACCAGAGTGGCTAAGCAGGTTAGGCATTATTATCTGACTGCCGGTTATGTGTTTGATGCCGGAAAAAATCTTAAAATTAAACCCAGCTTCCTTTTTAGAGAAGATTTTAGTGCACCTGCAACAATTGATGCAAATCTCTTCTTTTTAATAAAAGAAAGATTCTGGTTAGGTGCATCAGGACGATTTGGCGCGAATATAATTAAAAACCCTGATCTTGATAACACACTTAAATACAGTAATGCCGTTATTTTAATGACTGAATGGAATATCACCAAAAGCTTAAGGATTGGCTATGCTTACACGTTATCTCTAAGTGCATTGAAAAACTATTCTGGGCATGAAATTGAGCTGGGTTATACTTTCCCTAAAAAAGCAGATACAAAAATGAGAACTCCAAGATTTTTCTAATTTATTAAAATTAAAAAAAATGAAAACAATAAATTTATATATAAAACCATTGCTTTTTTCAATGTTTGTATTATGCTTTAGCATTATTTCAGCACAAAATAGCGCTGAAAAAGCTGAAAACCTGATGGCAAACTATGAATATTCGAAAGCAATAATAATGTATCAGAACCTTCTTAAAACAAGCGAAAATAATGCTTTGTACTATAGAAATATTGCTGATTGTTATCTTAAAACTAATGATACAAAATCTGCGTAAAAATATCTTGCTAAGCTTGTAAATTTTGAAGAAGCAACTGTAATTGACATATTGAATTATGGAAATGTACTGAAATCCAATGGCAATTATCAACTTGCCATAGAACAATTTAATAGATATGGATCGCTTATGCCCGAAAAGAGAAAACTGGTAGACGAATGGATTTCGGCTTCTGAACAATCAATACAATGGATGAATAATCCTGAATTTTTCGATATCACAAATGCACAGCAGTTCAATTCAGAAAACTCAGATTTTGGATTAGTTCCTTTTAATGACGGTTATTTTTTTACCTCTGACAGGAAGATTGCAGGCGTCAGCTATTCGGAAGATCAGATATATGGCTGGACAGGAAATCCCTATTTAAAAATGTTTATTGTTGAAAGTAGTGACAGTTATGATGTTAATTCATTTAATGACCTTAACTATAAGTATCATAACGGACCCGGAATATACAGCAGCGCAGATAAAAAATTCTACTATACCAGAACAAAGATGGTAAGAGTTAAAAAATCTCCAATAAATCCTGATCCGACTAGTTGGCACGACAATTCAACAGCTTACGAATACACAAACCGTCTTGAAATTTATATTGCCGATTTCAATAATGGAAAATGGCAGAATATAAGAGCATTTCCATATAATAATTCGGAGTTTTACAATGTAGGTCACCCGGCAATTTCTTCCGATGGTAGTTTACTTTACTTCGTTTCTGATATGCCCGGAGGATTTGGAAGCTCAGATATTTACTACTGCGAAAAGCAAACTGACGGCTCTTGGGGAATACCCAAAAATGCAGGCAGTAAAATTAATTCTGAAGGCAAGGAAGTTTTTCCTTATATAAGTGATGATGGGACTTTTTATTTTTCCAGTGACGGACATCCGGGTATGGGCGGTCTTGATATTTTTTCTGCAAAAGGCGACAGAAACTCATGGACAATTCCACAGAATCTGAAAAGCCCTATGAACTCACCTAAAGATGACTTTTCCGTATATTATACCGTTCCGGGAAAAGAAGGGTTTTTTGCTTCCAACAGAGATGGTGGTATGGGAAGCGACGATATCTACAGCTTTAAATTTTCACCTCCTGTAAATCTGGTAATAGCTATTTCTGCAAAAGAGAAAATTGATAATAATACTCCTTTAAAAGATTTGAAAAATGTTGATGTTAAACTTATAAACAATGAAACTCTAAAAGAAATAAATACTATGACTGATGATTACGGAAAATCATTTGTTAGCGGAGATTGCAATTCTGAATATAATATTTCAGGCACTAAGGATGATTATTTTACCGCAACAGCAGTAGTTAAGACAAATTGCAGTACAAAACATGATACATTATTTGTTGAGCTTGTGCTTGAAAAAATTGTTCTTAATAAACCTATTGTCTTACGTGATATTTATTATGATTTTGATAAATGGAATATTAGACCTGATGCAGCAGTTGAACTTGACAAGCTCGTTAAGATATTGCTTGACAATCCGGGAATAAATATTGAGCTTGGATCTCATACCGACAGCAGAGGAACAGCAGAGTATAACCGCATTTTATCACAGAAAAGAGCTGAATCGGCTGTTGCTTACATCGTATCAAAAGGTATTGATAAATCAAGAATTGTCGCTAAAGGGTACGGCGAATCAGTGCTGGTAAACAATTGCTCTGATGGTGTTGTTTGTACCCAGCAAGAACATCAGATGAACAGAAGAACTGAGTTTAAAGTAACAAGCATTAAAACTCAGGCATCGATAATGCATGATTGAATGTTTTGTATTTAAATTATAATGAGTTGTTTGAAAAGGTTGTAATCAAGCCTGATAAAATTTGTTATAGTAATGACCACTTGTCAGGTTTGTTTCAACCTTTTTTATTAATTATGCGTTCTTTACATTCCATATAAGCTTTATAACTAAAATTAACTCTGACTTCTTTCACCTTTTGTGTTATTTTTCGAGTTTTTTATGTCGGAGTAAGGAGTTGCTAAAAAGCAACTCCTTTTTTTTGCCCTTTCAATAAATATGGTTTAAGTTTTTTATACCGATAACTTTTCAAAATTGACCGAAAACTGATTAACTAAAAAATTAGTTGCATAACTAAAACTTTAGTTTGTATATTTGACGTCAGATGGGCAAACAAAATAATAATCAGCTCAAATTACTTAATGAAATTATCAATTATTAGTTATTATTATGAGAGAACTTACAAAAGCTGAAGAGCAGGTAATGCAAATATTGTGGCGACTGAAAAAAGGATTTATTAACGATATACTTAATGAGTTTCCTGAGCCTAAGCCTGCATATAATACTGTTTCAACAATAGTAAGAATACTTGAGAAAAAGAAATTTGTAAAACATAAGGAATATGGTAAAAATCATGAATATTATCCTATGGTCAAAAAAGATGTATATACAAAATCAATTGTAGGAGGATTGATGAAAAACTATTTCAATAATTCACTTAAGCAGTTTGTATCTTTCTTTGCTAATGATAATTCATTAACAATTAATGAAATTGAAGAAATATCAAAAATTATCGAACAAGAAAAATTAAAAATGAAAAAATAAATATTGCGATGGAAAATATAATGATTTACGTAATAAAGTCATCTCTTATTTTATCTTTTATTTACTTGTTATATCAATTCCTAAGAAACGATATAAGTTTTAACAGAAACAGAGCTTTACTTGTTTTCGGTATGTTGATTTCAGTGGTACTACCCCTAATAAATTTTGGTTCTGTTGATGCTTCATCAATTTCAAAGGTTTTTACATTACCCGTTGTTACAATAAGCCCAAACAGATTACATGATGTGTTTCAATACAATTTCTCTCTGTTTTACTCCATAATTATATTATATTCTATTGGAGTTGTCTTCCTTTCAGCAAAAAAAGTCATTGCATTGATAAGACTTGCTAATCTTTTAAGAATATCTGATATTGAAAGCCGCAATGGCTATAAACTTGTTTTTATAGATCCGGAGAAATCACCTTCTTCTTTTTTTAATTTCATATTTATAAACAAAGGTCTTACTGAAGAAGAAACAGTGACAATCATTACGCATGAAGGAGCGCATATTTATAAACGTCATTCTATTGATGTTCTTTTTATGGAATTATTAATTATTATTCAATGGATTAACCCGCTGGTCTGGCTTTATCGTATTTCTCTTAGAGAAGTTCATGAGTTTCAGGCCGACAGGTTGGCATTGAATAATGGTATTGAAAAAGCAGGATACATTCAGTTGTTACTGGCCATGGCATTGAATACAAGTCCTGCAGATCTTACAAACAACTTTTGTCAAATTAAATTAAAAAGGAGATTAAAAATGATCACAAAAATCAAAAATTCCCGATTTACGGGATTAAAGTTCACATTTACTATTCCTGTCATGATTTTGTTTATATGGATGGTGTCCTGTGAAAATCAAAACAATACTAACAATTCAAATGAAACTCAGAAAACTTCTTCAGAGCCTGATTCCACCAAATCTGCTTTAGCACCGTCAAATCAAAATAATGGTGCCAAGGAGGGAACAGATGAGGTTTTTACGGTCGTAGAAGATATGCCAAAATATCCTGGTGGTGATGAAGCCAGAATGAAATTCATCGTGTCAAATATTAAATATCCTAAGGTAGCTTTAGAAAAAGGAATACAAGGGACAGTAGTTGTTTCATTTATTGTTGATGTTGACGGGACTGTTAAAGATACTAAAGTATTAAGGGGAATTGGCGGCGGTTGCGATGAGGAAGCGTTGAGAGTGATAAAAATGATGCCTAAATGGTCACCGGGAAAACAATCAGAAAAAAATGTAAAGGTAGCTTTCAATTTGCCTGTTAAATTTGCCCTGAGCTAAGATATTACACAATTTATTACCAATCTGTGTCCGGACTTTTTTTCGTGCACAGATTTTTTATGCCTTTATTTAAATCATAAATGATTTGTCGATAGCTTTAAAATTTCGAAAATAATATCTTCTTTTGCTTCTATTTTCTTATTTTTGGACAATATGAAGAAAGACAAAAATAAGGATATAAGATTTTTAGAAAATGAGAAAATAATTATTAATCTTAAGAAAAAAGTTAAAGAACTTGAAAAGATTAATAATAAAATGAAATCTGAGAAGGATAAAATTGCTGAAAATGAAATGCTCTTAAATCAGTTTTTTTATCAGTGTCCGGCACATCTTTTTATAAAAGATCAAAACTTAAAAGTTGTTAAACTTAGCAGAAGCTTTGAAAAAATGTTCGGTATTCCTGCTAATCTGGTGGTCGGAAAGAAAATGGCAGAG
>CAZELC010000056.1:0-12282 GCA_964512865.1 uncultured Bacteroidales bacterium | reverse complement strand
TTTATCGTCGGAATATTCATTAACAATATCTTCAAATTTGCCACCCTCTTTAATTTTGGCATAAGCTTCTTCAATTTTTAATTTGTATTTGGAAAGATCTTCTGGTTTAGCATCTTTAGGAACATTAACAAAAATATGTGCAACCTGAACTTTTCCCATTGCAGGGCGTTTATCTGTAACCTTTATAAGATGATATCCGAAGTCAGTTCTTACAGGCATTGAAATATTTCCGACTTTAGTGTTATAGGCACCTGTTTCAAAAGGATAAACCATATCGAGTACGCTAAAATAACCAAGATCACCGCCATTACCGCTTATCTTGGTTTTTGTGGTTGCGTCTTCTCTATCTTTTGCGGAAGGATCATCAGATAATTCCATTGCCAGTTTTTCAAAAGGTTCACCTTTAATAATTCTTTCCCTGATTTTCATTATCTTTTTATATGCTTCCAGTGTATCTTCAGGAGCAGCATTCTTATCAATCTTAACGATAATGGTGTCATTTTTCTTTGTCAATTTGTTTTCTTTAACTTTTACTATCTTACTGATTAATATGTGTTCAGCTCTGACATCAGCTTTCATTCTGTCATAAGCTTCAAGCAATAAGTCGTCATCAACCTGACGATCGGTTAGATAAGGCTGTGCCAGTTGCTTTCTATACCCTGAAAGTTCACTTTTGAATGATGCTGCTGTATCCAGTCCTAATTCTTCGGCTTCTTTCACTTTAAGTTTAAAATTAATATAAAGGTCAAGATATTCTTCCAGCGCTTTTTTATCAATCTTTTCCGAATTCTTAACATTATTCTTTTTATACACACTTATAAACTCAGATTTCATCACATTTTCACCGGCGACATTCATAAGAACTTTATCCTGAGCTTTTGTGAAAAAGCTGCAAAAAAGAAAAACAATTACTAACAACTTCAAAAATTTCGCTTTCATACTTGTTTGATTTAGATTTGTCTTACAAAATTAATTAATTATTTATTATTCCGTTATCTGCTGTAGTTAGGAGCTTCGCTAGTAATAATAACATCATGCGGATGATTTTCAACAACTCCTGCAGATGTTATTTTAATAAATTTTGATTTTTGCAGTTTATCAATATTTGGGGCACCGCAATATCCCATTCCTGCTTTAAGTCCACCAACCATCTGGTGTATAACCTCTCCAAGTGTACCTTTATAAGGCACTCTGCCAGCGATTCCTTCCGGGACAAGTTTTTTGACATCAGACTCTTCACCTTGAAAATACCGGTCTTTTGAGCCCTTCTGCATTGCCTCAATAGAGCCCATTCCTCTATAGATCTTAAATTTCCTTCCTTCAAAAATAATGGTTGCACCCGGTGATTCTTCCACTCCGGCAAACAGAGAGCCGAGCATAACAGTGTTTGCTCCAGCAGTAAGAGCCTTAACAATATCTCCCGAGAACCTTATTCCGCCATCTGCTATTACTCTTACACCTGTGCCTTTGGCAGCCATAGCTACATTATAAATAGCTGATAATTGAGGAACTCCCACACCGGCAATAACCCTCGTTGTACAAATTGAGCCTGGTCCAATCCCAACTTTAAGAGCATCGGCACCAATCTTTATTAAATCTTTTGCAGCTTAAGCGGTAGCAATATTTCCAACAATAAGCTCAATATCCGGGAATTTCTTTTTTAAAAGTGCTGTAGCATTGATAACACCTTTTGAATGCCCGTGAGCAGTGTCAATCACAATTGCATCAGTTCCTGCAGAAACAAGAGCTGCAGCCCTGTCAAGAATATCTTCAGTAACTCCGACACCTGCAGCAACCCGTAATTGACCTTTTTTGTCTTTGCAAGCATTAGGTCTTGCTTTTATTTTAATGATGTCCTTATATGTTATTAAACCAATAAGTTTGTTCTTTTTATCAACAACAGGCAGTTTTTCAATTTTATATTCCTGAAGAATCAATGCTGCCTTTTCAAAATCTGTGTCCTCATCTGTTGTTATAATATGTTCTTTGGTCATAACTTCTGACACAGCCTTATCAAGATTCTTTTCAAAACGAAGATCCCGATTTGTAAGAATGCCTACCAGATGTTTTTTCTCATCAATAATTGGAATTCCTCCAATCCGATGGTTTCTCATTAGTTCAACAGCATCTTTTACAAGAGCATTTTTATGAAGTGTAATTGGATCAATAATCATCCAGTTTTCAGCGCGTTTAACTTTTTTCACCTCTGCTGCCTGTTCTTCAATACTCATATTTTTATGAAGAACCCCGATGCCACCTTCCTGAGCTATTGCTATTGCCATTGCTGCTTCAGTTACGGTGTCCATAGCAGCTGAAACTATAGGAATATTCAATGCAATATTTCTGGAAAACATTGTTGAAACATCAACATCTCGCGGCAGAATATCGGAATAAGCCGGAACTATAAGTACATCATCATACGGAAGTCCTTCACCGATAAACTTTTCTTTGTTGAATTGCATGGCTGCTAAAAATTGTGTGCAAAGTTAGTAAATTAGTCTGATTTTTATACATTATTATTAATATTTTTATACGATTTTAGCACACATAAAAATCAGTTCATTACATCGGTTTATTTAAATGAAAAAAATGAAAGAAAATACAGGGAAAAATAACATAGATATAAATTCAAATAACGAATTTTCTTTTGATTCGAAGCTTATAAAAAATATAAGTAAATTATTCTATAAAAAACCTGATGAACACGGAGCGCGATTTCTGAGAGAACAGCTGTTAAAGCTAAAGTTCAATCCTAATAATATTTTTAAAACCAAGAGCATTGAAAAGGATTTGATAATCCATTCTTATGATATTAAAAAAATTCATAACAGCATAATTGAGCTAAACCTTCCTGCGAATTTAAAAATAGGTTTGTACACTATTTATGTGAACCCTGCAGAGAACATTTCTGTTGTCAACCTCAATAAAGCCATAAACAGTAGTTTTTTAGGTAACAGGGTAAAAATTCCTGATTTTAAAAATTATAAAAATTACTTTTTTGACAACAATCATCAAATAAAAAAATCAGTTTCTATAAACATTTCAAAACACAACGGGAAGTCAGTTTTAAAAATAAATTGCATAAACACGGCAAAAAACACTCTTATTGACAACCTGATTGAAACTCTTCACCGCCACTACGCAACTCCTGAACATATTTATTTATGGGAATTGAAAAAACCCGAAAAGAAGGTTGATACTTTTTTTTGCGTTGAATTATTTTTCAACAGTATTATTGCTGCAAATATTTACAAATCAATTCACGACGATCTTAAAAGATATCTCTTCACATACATAAGACCATTAAGCATTTTCGACATGATAGGTCCTGCAATGGTAGGTCCTTCAAGTTCACACACTGCCGGAGCTAACAAAATAGGACAAATCGCAAGAAATATTATTGAAGCCATTGCTAAAAATCAGACATTTATAAGTATTGAAGTAGTATTAATCGGTTCATTCAGAGATACAGGAGTCGGCCATCGCACCCCGCTTGCATTAGGAGCAGGACTTTGCGGAATTCATGAAGATGATCCTCGGCTGATTAAATATGGTGAGCCTGAATTTCTTATTAAAAATGGAATAATTATAAAAAACAAAAAAATATGTTTTTCCGGTTATAGAAAAGGCACACAGGCTGATGATAAAAAATATGCAAATGAAAAAAACAATAATATTGCTGAGATAATTGCAACAACAAACATTTCTAAATACATAATTACGGGGTTTTCAATTGGCGGTGGCAATGTTGAAATAAGATATATTAATTCAAAACTCGACAATCCCATTAATGGCAAAACAGATATGTATCTTGATGGATTACAAGCTGTTTCAACTTCAAATAATAAAAAACTCCCGTTAGTTAAAAAAATTGAAAAAGACAACTCAGTTTTTGATGATAACATCTATATTCCATTTAATTCAATGCAAGAACTTGCTGAATATCTTGAGAACACAGGCAAAAAAATGATCGATGTTGTTTTGGAGACAGAAATGCGTCTTCAAAGTCAGGATAAAAAAGAAATTTTCAATAAAATGAATCGTTATTGGCTGACAATGGAAAAGTCAATAAAAAAAGGGCTAACAGATAAAAATAAGTCACTTCTTAAGTTGACCGGTCAGGATTCAGGAAAAATAATAAGGCATGTTAAAAATTCGGTAATATTTAACAATATTTTCGGTAGAGCGGTTGCTTATGCCACAGCCGTAAATGAGATAAATGCAAAAAGCGGTCTTATAATAGCTTGCCCGACAGCAGGTTCTTGTGGAATTATTCCCGGAATCCTAAAAGCCTATAGTGAATTAGCACCTGTTGACAACCGGAAGTTATTAGAATCGCTTATGATAGCCGGATTTTTGGGAATGATAATGTTTAATGACGTGACAACAGCAGGCGCCGATTACGGCTGTCAGGCCGAAATCGGCGCAGGAGCAGCAATGGCTGCAAGTGCGCTTGCCTATCTGGAAGATGGCAGTTCTGACATGATAATTCAGGCATTTACATTAACTCTTAAAAACTGTTTGGGTCTCACTTGCGATCCTGTCGCCGGTCTTGTTGAAATCCCTTGTGTAAAACGAAACGGTCTATATACTTCAATTGCAATAAGCTCTGCTCTTATGGCATTAAGCGGGGTTAAATCTTTTATTACTGTCGACGAAGTTATTATTACTCTTAAAGAAGTTGGCGAAAAACTCAGCTGTGAATATAAAGAAACTGCAAGAGGAGGACTGGCTAAAACACGTGACGGAAAAGAAGTAGAGCGACTTTTTGCAAAAGAAGTTGACAGGTTTTTTAAAAGCTAATTTATTAGCAAAACATTGCCTTTTTTCACATAAATGATATTTTCTGAATCTTTTAACCGAAGGTAATAAACGTAAACTCCCATTTGGCACAATTCGTTATTATATGTTCCATTCCAGCCATTTTCGGGGTCAGAAGATTCAAACATTACTTTTCCCCATCGGTCATAAACAATAAGCTTGAAATCAAGAATATCAATGAAACTTCCAAAAGGTTTAAAAATGCTGTTAGCATCAGGTTTTGAAGGCGAGAAGGCTGTTGGCATAAAAATCCTCAACCCTTGATTTAATGAAATAGTATTTGACACTACTGTATCGTACAAATTAAATTTCCCTTTGTATAAATCATAAAGCATTGCTTTAACATAGTACTTAAACCTTCCATTACCTGAATATTGTTCAGAAACATCATCATTCCACAATATGAAATCAGGAGCCAGAGTTTTCAGCAAGTTGAAATCATCGGTTCCTTCCACAGCTCTTTCTATAACTATTTCCTGAATATTCCTGTCAAGAAATTCTGTCCACTCAAGATTATTAAACATCTGGTCATTATCTACCTGGCCTTCAAGCAGTATTGATTTACTTATATTAGAGCTGATCGATTTTTCACCGCAACTGTCAAAAACCTGTATCTTGTAATAATAACTAAAGCGGTTTACTTCAACATTTTCATCAACATATTTTATAGTGGCATAAATATTATTTCCGGGTATTATTGCAATATTGTGATAATCTGCACCATCATCCGAACGCATAATTTTATAATAACTTACATGTACAGTTGTATCTGTAAAAAAGCTTATCTCAATTTTATTATTTTCGATAACTGTTGCATTTCGCATAAAAATAAATTCAGGTTGACGTGGTTTATGCGGCACAACACACTGAATATTTGAAGTTGAAACTTTAACCGGATTATCAGTAAATGCCTGAATATAATAGCAATAAACCGACTCGATATTCAAACCGTTTTGGACAAAGGTAGAATCTAATGTGTCGGTTGTGCCCAGCAAAATAAATGGATCAAAATCTTTTTTCATATAAACTCTGTAACCTTTAATGTCAGGATTTAAGTATTTGTATTGTGTCCAGGTTATTGTAATTTTATCATTACATACGTCAGCAACCGGAGTCTTCAAAAAGATAGTAGTATGAGATGAAGACATAGCGCTGATTTCCTTAGCAGCATTTACCGAAGCCACTGCATATTTTTCAGGTCCCGATGAAGGATCAGACATCATATTCAGATAAAAAGTGTTTGCTGCCCCAAAAACACTGTCAACAACAAACCATGGTCCTCCAATATTTTGATAAATAATATATTTTACCACGTTTGGAGAAGTGCATTGCTGCCATCCGATCATTGTCTTTCCAGTAGCAATATCAACGCTTACACTGTCAATTATTGGGGAATCAGGCGGAGGAGGCGGAGGACAAGTATTACTTAATGCAGATTTATTAAAAATAATAAAAAGCAGCAACAAGGAAAGCAATTGTCTTGTCCTGAAATTCATAAACAGTTAAATATTATCCTATTATACAATTTATTCATAAATAAGGTTGCATTTGTAGGCTACTTTTTGCCTACAACGAGTTCAATCATATCAGTTTCTTTAAAGTATATTTCAGCAAGTTCTCTAATTTCGTCAGTATTCGTCTTATTTATTGTTTCTATATAACTGTTAATGAATTCCGCGTAATCAATTTCGTAATCAACAATATCTCTGAATTTATCAGCAATAGAGAATGGACCATCAAGACTTCGCAAAAGGTTTCCAAGCAGATAGTTTTTTACAATGTCAAGTTCATTTTCCGGTACTTTTTCAGTTCTAATCCTTTTCAGTTCATAATAAATCTGCTCAATGGCTTTTTCGCATACATCAACTCCAACTTCTGTGGATATAAAAAACATCCCCGAGTGTTTGAAAGAAATAAGTGATGAATAAATACCGTAAGTGTATCCTTTATCTTCTCTGATATTATTCATCAACCTCGACCCAAAATATCCTCCGAATATTGTATTTAATATCATTAACCTGTTAAAATCAGGATGAAGGATATTTATAGTCGGGCGACCAATTCTTATTGCTGACTGTAAAGTATCATGTTTAAAAATAACGTTTTTTTGCTCTTTTATTGTGTTAAAAGAGAAATCATGCTTGTAATCTGAAAAATTTGAAATATCATTAATTGTATTTTGTCCAAAATGTTCATCAAGTAATGAAATTATTTCGTCAGATACATTTCCCGAGACGATTATTTTAAAATTTCCAGGTTTATAGTATTTATCATAGAATTCTTTTAATTGTTCAGAATTAACTCTGTCAAAATCATCAACAACAGTTAATTTTCCGTAAGGATGTTCTTTCCCAAACAGCAAAACATTAAAATTATATTCTGCAATATCATCTACTCTTTCCATAGCTTCGATGAATCCGGCTTTTTCCTTATTTATCAGAACCTTTAAATCTTTTTCAGGGAAAGTAGGGTATTTTACAACTTCATCAAGAACCGGCAAAACACTTTTAAAATGTTTGTTCAATGTAACAAGTGTTACAACAGCATTATCCCTGTAACAGGAAGTTCTTAATGAAGCTCCATAAAAATCCATTAGTTCAGAAATGCTGAATGAGTCATATTTTTTTGTTCCTTCTGTCAGCATTCTGCTGGTCATTCGGGCAATCAACATTTGTGTCTGATAAAAAGTACCTGCAAAAAAAACGATGTCAATTTTAATTATGTCTTGTGTTCCTGCATTTAAAATATAAACCGGGGTTCCATTCTTTAATAAATGTCTGACAGGATTAATCAGATTAAAATTATCTATTCGATGAATTTGAGGGGGTATTTTTCTAAGGTTATCCATCATTGTTTTTTAGCGATATAATGTAATGTCGAGCTATTGTCTGCATTAAAAATCTCATTTGCTGTATCTGAAATTTGAGAAGATGTAACAGCAAGATAATCAGACAAACTCTTGTTTGCATAGTTTGCATCTCCAAGTAACTCGGCAACACATAACTTCAATGCTTTACCGGGGCAGTTGATATCAGAAAACACATTGAAAGCTTCGATTTTATTTTTAATCTTTTTAAGCTCAAAGTCAGAAACAATTTCAGATTTTATTCTTTCGATTTCAAGTTCAAGCTCATTTTCCGCATTTTCAATGCTAACATCCTCTTTTATCTTTCCATAAAAAATAAAAAGTCCTTCGTCAATTTCTCCAGTTATAAAAGCATCTATTTCGGTAAATAGTTTTTTTCTTTTTACAAGATTTTCATATAACCTTGATGATTTACCATTTGAAAGAATATCAGAAATTATATCCGTTGCAAAAAACTCCGGGTCCTTTCTGCTGCAGGTATGAAATATTTTGCAAATTACTGTTGCAGGAACTTCACGCTCCACTTTCAATACTCGTGGCTCAGTTTGCTTAGGTTCTTTTGGTAAAGAACGCTTATAGTTATGAACTTTCGTAATCGGAGAAAACCATTTCTCAGACAATTTCATAACATAATCCGAATCAATATTTCCTGCCACACAAAGTATTGCATTACCCGGGTTATAGAATTTTTCATAAAAACATTTAACATCTTCCATTTCAGCGTTTTCAATATGAGAAATATCTTTCCCTATTGTTGCCCATCTGTATGGGTGAACTTTATATGAAAGGTCTCTAATAATCGGCCAAAGATCTCCATAAGGCTGGTTAAGATATCTTTGCCGGAATTCTTCTATTACAACATTTTTCTGGACTGAAAGACTTTTTTCGGAGAAAGCCAACTCAAGCATTCTGTCAGACTCCAACCAGAAAGCAGTTTCAAGGTTTTTTGCCGGAACAGTAATATAAAAATTCGTAAAGTCATTATTTGTGAAAGCATTATTTTCACCACCAACAAGTTGCAAAGGAGTATCGAATTTTGGGATATTTACCGAGCCACCAAACATCAAATGCTCAAAAAGGTGGGCAAAACCTGTTTTTTCAGGGTTTTCATCTCTTGCCCCTACGTCGTATAAAAGGTTCAAAGCAACAATCGGAGTTGAATCATCTTTGTGCACTAGCACTCTTAGCCCATTATCAAGGACAAACCTTTCAAATCCGATCATGCCATAATTATAAAATTTATAAACCTTTAATTTCTTTTACTGCTTTAATAAGTTCTGGAATTACTTTATTCACATCACCAACAATACCATAATTAGCAGCTTCAAATATTGGTGCATCCTTATCTTTATTTACAGCTACTATTACTTTTGAGGAACTTATACCTCCAATATGCTGTATTGCTCCTGAAATTCCGCAGGCGATATAAAGATTTGGAGCTATTATCTTACCAGTTTGACCTACATGTTCATGGTGAGGGCGCCATCCTTCATCGGAAACCGGTCGTGAACAAGCAGTTGCAGCTCCGAGAACGGATGCAAGTTCTTCTATTATTCCCCAATTTTCAGGACCTTTCATTCCTCGGCCTCCTGAAACTACTATTTCTGCATCAGTAAGTAATATTCTGTCTGAAACCTTTTTCACCTCTTTAACAATAGTTTTGAACATATCCGAATTGATTTCAGGTTTGAAATTTTCTATTGATATATTGGTGTTATTTTCAAAGACACCGAATGAGTTCTGAGCAAGGCTTAAAACCTTAATTGCTGAATTTATTTTAATTTCTGCAAATGCCTTGGATGTATAAACTTTTTTTCTGATAATAAAAGGTTCGTAAGACAATGGAAGAGCAATAGTATTTGAAATAAATCCGGCACCGAGTCTGACTGCCAGCCTTGGTGCAATTGCCTTTCCTGTATTATTATGAGGAAAAACAACAATGTTCGCATTTTCCTTTTTTGCAATTTGCTCAATAACTTTTGTATAAACCTGATTATCCAAGGCCGAATAAGCTGTATCATTAATATTAATAATCTTGCCTGCTCCGTAAACTCCGGATTTAGCAAGCTCTTCTTCCAAAACATTTCCAAAGGTAACTGCAACCAAATTTGTAACTAATTGCTTTGATAACTCATAAGAATATGAAATCAGTTCGAATGCAGCTTTTTTAAACTTTCCTTCAGAGTTTTCTAAATATACTAATACTGACATAATTTCTCTTTTTTAATTTACTAATTTTAAATTACCTTTTCTTCGTTTTTTAAAAGATTAACAAGTTCATGAACAGAATCTTCACTAATCATTTTGCAGCTTGATTTTGCATCAGGCAATTTGTAGCTCATATATTCAGTCATTACCGGAGATTGTACAGCTTCAAAAACTGTAAGCGGTTTTGTTCTGGCCATCATTATACCACGCATTGAAGGTATTTTTGGTTCAATAGCAATTCCTTTCTGAACTATTGCAATAAACGGAGCAGAAACAGTAACTATTTCAGTTCCGCCATCGATTTCACGGTTAAGGATAATATTACCACCATCAATACTTAAAGACGATATGGATGAAACTGAAGGTAAATCTAAAAATTCGGCAATCATGGCACCAACAGAAGAACCATTATAATCGCTAGATTCAATACCAGCTAAAACAATATCGTAAGTTTCTTTTTTTAACACTTCAGCAATCTGATTTGCAACAAAATAAGCATCCGAAGCTTCTGCATTAATTCTGATTCCCTTATCCGCTCCCATTGCCAAAGCTTTTCTTATTGTAGGTTCAACCATGTTACCACCAACACTAATAACAGCAATTTCAGTAATTGCTCCTGCTGATGTTTCCTTAAGATCAATTGCCCTTGATAAAGCTAGTTCATCCCATGGATTTATTATCCATTGAACGCCATTTGTATCAATGGATGTGCTCTCTGCCGATAACCTTATTTTAGTCGTTGTATCAGGCACATTACTTATACATACTAGAATTTTCATTATTTTCTGTTTTGATAGATTATAAACAAATTTGTGAAGAATTTATTTCTCTTTCTTGGAGCTTTTATAAGGTTTGGATTTTTTTCCAAACACAGATATGCTAATATACCGTTGCGGATTCAGCTTAATATCTTCAACTAACTGATTAAGCTGATCAGAAGCAGAATTGAGGTTTCTATATAATGAATCATTATTTACCAGCATGCCTAAGCTCCCTTCGCCCCTGTTAACTTTACCAAGAATCATATTGAATTCACCAAGTGCTTTATCAGCATTATTTATTGTTGATGATATCTTGGCTTTTGCAATAGTATCGCTTATATTGGAGAAATTGACGATAATATTGCTTATTTTATCATTGTTCTTTTTGATATTTGCTGTGATAGATTCTACATTAGAAATAATTGCAGCCAACTTATATTTTTGTGTTGTAACAAGTGTGTCAATATTATAAGTTGTGTGTTCAAGATTTTTAATGGTAAGCTTAATACTTTCAAAACTGAGTGCGAGATTTTTCCTGGTATTTTCATCAAACACACCTCTGATAACAACTAAAACAGAGTCAATCGAGAGCATAACATTTTCGAATTTCTGTTTAATCGGCATCATTTGAATGCTGACTTCTTCGCCAAGAGAGGCTTTAATCTGGGTTTTAAGCGTGTCGCCAGTGGCAGCATCCACTTTTGAATCTCCTAAAACAAGTTCAATGGCACGTGAGCCAAGAATATCAGAACTGTAAAGCTTTGCTACCGTATTATAAGGTATTCTGATATCATTATCTACATTAAATTTAACAATAAGCCTTCCTGACCCATCAGGATGAAAATATATCTTATTAACAATTCCGACTTTATAACCATTAATCACAACCGGGTTAGCCTCAACAAGTCCATTAACCTGTTTGTAAACAGCATAATAAGTTCTTTCAGAAGAAAAAAGGTGTCTGCCTTTCAAAAAATTAAACCCCCAGAAGAAAAGTATCAGGGCTGCAATAAATATGATGGCTATTTTGGCTTCTCTTTTTATTTTCAATTTTCAGGAATTAATTTTAAGGGTACAAATTTAAACTATTTTTTTAATAACTTAACAGCTTCCTGAGGAGAAATTCTTTCTTCGTTTAAAAATGCTACAACAAAAGCATCCTTAAAACCAAGCTTTTGCATTTCATTCATTATTTTAACTGCGTCTTCGAGAGTTTTTTCATTGCCGGTTGTATATTTATAAACGCCTTTTTGAACATAATATCTTAAATCTTTTACTCCTTTGAAAACAGGTGAATCTGTCGATTTTTTTTTGTCAAAGGTTAATATTTGCACCCTGAAATAGATTTCATTATTTTTTTGTTTAGCAAAAGAACTGTCTTTTGTATCATTTTGATTATCATATTTTTTTACTGATGCCGTGTCGGAAGATTTTATTACGAAATCATCATTATTGTCGTTATAAGTATGCTGTGTTTTACCTGAATTTCCTTCGAGTTCATTTTTATATTCACGAACAGCTCTAAAAATAGCAGAAGCTATTTGTGTTTGCCCCTTTTCGGAGATAAGATACTCTTCTTCTGCAGGGTTACTTATAAAACCTGTTTCAACCAAAACTCCAGGCATT
>CAZELC010000055.1:0-12361 GCA_964512865.1 uncultured Bacteroidales bacterium | reverse complement strand
CAGAAAACCTTTTCCAGTCGAAACCCGCAATTACAATAAGAGCATCATTAAAGCGATAAAAAACACCGGTATTAAGTGATACATAACTGTATGTATTTTTGTTTCTGTTAAATTTAAAAATAGAGCCAAATAACAATTCGTTATGCGGTCCTTGGTTCATATAAAGCAATGAAGGTTGAGCTTCAATATTAGGCCTTATGTTGAATTCCGAGTAAAAATATCCCACATATTTTGAATGAAGCCTGACTTCAGAGTTATCAAAAAAAGACTGCTTTGGTCTGTTAATATGAAACATTCCAAACCCGGCACCGTAAGTTACTTCTAACGATGGTTGATAAAGCCAGTTTATGCCAGCACCCAAATCGATGTATGAATAACCATTGTTTGAAAACACCTCCCCGTTACCAAGGTTTGAATCATAATAACTGCCATTATACTGATTATCAAATGACAATGCCGAATAGTCAATTTTACGAATTGTGTACCCCGGCTGAATACCGACCGATATAAAATTATTATTTCTTCTGTTAAGGGATTTTATGTAAGATAATGATATGCACAGCTGAGTAGTCGAGAACTTTGAATCTCCTGCAATATCATTAAAAACCCCCGCTCCTATTCCAAAAACATCTTTTCTGTATTTTCTCTTAAAAAGCTGGGTATCAAAATAAACAGAAATTGTTTGATATGGTTTTGTAATTGAAGACCATTGAAGTTTTGAATTAAGACCGGCCCTGAATTTACCGCTGAACAATCCGGCGGTAGCAGGGCTAAGTGACATAGGAGCTGTTAAAAATTGACTAAAATGTATGTCCTGCCCAAGCAGTGAAGCATTCAAAAAAAGAAATAAAAAAGAAAAAATAATCAGTTTATTTGGTCTCATTTACTTAAATAGATTTAGTAAAGATACAATCTGAAAATTAATTTTCCAAATATATAAACAAGAATTGAAATTATTAAGTTCCGAACAATTCTCACTATGAAATATAAAAATTTAAAAAAGCGAAGAATTTAATTCTTATAGTAATTATTGATTGTTTAAGGATTCCTTAATTTATTAAGCATGAGTTTTTTAGATTTTTATAAAAAAAGTATAAAAATATTTGGTCTTTAATAATAATCATTCTATATTTAACAATTCAAATAAGATTCGATTAATTCCTCTTGCCATGAAGAAATTTTGTACGTTTTTCATTATTCTATTTTTATTATTATTCCCTTTAATTAACTATGCCCAGAATTCCAAATCTGAAATGTTTAATCCGGGTCAGATAGTTAATATTACAATATTTTTTCATTCATCTGTTTTTGGAGATAGCTGTACTCATATAATTTGGGACAAATATGAATCTGATAAAATTAAAACAGTTACTTTAGAAAAAAGCTATGATGGAAATGATTTCTTTTCTATAAATCAATCAGAACCTGAGTATCTTATCGATATTTATGCTCAGAATTATCCTGAAAATTATGGATATTTCAACAATATTCTCTACACCACAGAACACGGTAATGGCAGATTTATTTATAATGATATTATTAAAGAAGAAATTGATGCACATATTAAATCCTGGTATAGAGTAAAAATGATATCCAACCGAGGTGTTATTTACTATAGTCAGATTATTGATTATGATGAGGTATCTTCAAATGCCCATAGAAACAAAGCTGCAAACGAAATTGATGCAAAAATTGGTAAGGACGGTCAGGATGAAAAGCATCTGACAAAATCCCCCTGCCCTACAATTACATCGCCTCCAAGTGGATATGCTTCAACCGGTGTAACTACGACAAATTATGGTCAATGCTGTTACTGGGTTGAAACAAAATATCAGACAACAACACCACTTCAAACTTCATGCTCTGGCAGCAGTTATGCCTGGTGCTGTAATAATGTTCCTCCGGCATATATCTGCCTTTCGGGCTTTATTTCAGATGATTGCTGTGTTCATTATTGTAATCAGTATTCCCAATGTGGTTGTACTCCATGGACAGTTTGTTGTACAAGTTCTACAGTTTCTCAGTGGGTTGTTACCCAGTCGGTAAGCTATTCTCCAATATCCTTAACTCCTTTGATCGTAAATGCATCTTGTGCAGGATCTGCTAATGGCTCTATTAATCTAACTATAAATAACTCACAGGCTCCGCTTAATATTGCATGGTCGAATGGCGCAAACACGCAACAAATAAGTAATTTGACTGCAGGTACATATTCAGTTACTGTTACTGATGCCCATAATTGTTCAGTTACAGGTTCTTTTTTAGTGACAGCCAATCCAAACCCGACACCAACAATTTCAGGAGTCACAGCTTTTTGTCAAGGACAAAGCAGTGTTTTAAATGCCGGTGGTCCATATTCATCATATTTGTGGTCAACGGGTGCGAATACTCAAAGTATTACTGTCACCAATCCAGGCACTTATACAGTTACTGTTTCAAACAGTTCCGGTTGCCAGGGCACAACATCTAAAACTATTACCGTAAACCCTTTACCAAATCCCGTTATAACTCCAAGTGGTCCTACTTCATTTTGTAACGGTGGGTCTGTCAGTTTAAATGCTGGTTCGTTTACAACATATTCATGGTCGAATGGACAAAATTCTCAATCAATTACGGTAAACTCATCCGGCAGTTATTCTGTTACCGTAACAAACTCAAATAATTGCTCAAACTCTGCTACCTTGCCAGTTACGGTTTTTAATAACCCAAACCCTGTAATAGCTCCGAATGGACCCACATCATTTTGCGTTGGAGGTAATGTTACTCTAAATGCAGGAAATTACAGTAATTATTCTTGGTCAACAGGTTCCGGCAGCTCAAATATAACCGTTAATACATCAGGTACTTATTCAGTAACAATAACTGATGCAAATAATTGTAGTGGTTCAAATAATATTGCAGTTACAGTTTACCCGCTTCCTACTCCAAATGCAGGGAATGATGTAACAATTTGCCTTGGAAATACTACTAACTTAAATGCAAGCGGTGGGGTGAGCTATAATTGGAGTAATAGTTCAACCAGCAACCCAACTCCTGTAAGCCCGACAGTAACTACAACTTATACTGTTATTGTTACAGATGTACATTCTTGTAGTGCGACAGATGATGTCACTGTGAATATTTATCCCATTACTTCAACATTTACAGTTGTCACGCCTATTTGTATGGATAATTCGACAATTGTATCTTATACAGGAAATGGAACAATGGCAGCAACTTATAACTGGAATTTTAATGGAGGCACTCCAACATCAGGAAGCGGGTCGGGTCCGATAACTGTTCATTTTAATACAAGCGGACCTCAAACAATATCTTTGACAGTCCAGGAGCCAAATTGTACAATTTCTACAAATACAACAGTTCCTGTAATGGTGTATAATATAACCGATTCAATTGTATATAATGATGTTTCATGCTTTTCAGGTAGTGATGGTGCTATACAAATAATTCCAAATGGTGGAATGGGAAATTATTCTTATAATTGGTCAACAGGAGGTACAAATAGCAATTTAACAGGTCTTACAAGTGGTGTTTACTCTGTTACGGTTGCGGATGCCTTAGGATGTACTGAATCAAATTCGATTTCAATCAATCAGTCACCATTACTTGTCGCAACTATTGTAGATTCAACTGCAGTTTTATGTTACCAGGGTTCAACCGGTACGGCAGTAGTGAATGGTTCAGGTGGAACGCCGCCATATACTTACAGTTGGTCTCCTGTTGGGGGAAGCAATCCAACCGGAACCGGAATGCCAATAGGAAATTATGTGGTTACAATTTCAGACCATTTTGGTTGTACTGCTACTGATAATGTGATTATTACTGAGCCACCATTACTTGTCTTGGCATTAGATACTATGATAAAACCTCTTTGTAATAATGGTACTGATGGCTCAGCAACAGTAATTGGTTCAGGAGGTGTAGGAGGATATTCATATTTATGGAACTCTTTCCCTCCTCAAAGTTATGCTCATGCTACAGGTTTGGATGCCGGCACTTATCAAGTTACCGTAACCGATGGAAATAATTGCCAAACTGTGCTTAATGTTGTAGTTACAGAACCCGACCCAATTGTTATTAATCCTGTTTCAGTAAATGAACATTGTATTAATTCTTGTGATGGTCAGACCATTGCTAATGTAACCGGCGGAACACCACAATACACATACAAATGGAGTTCATGGCCAAATCAGACAACAAATCCTGCTACGGCACTCTGCATAGGTGAATATAAAGTTACAGTAACTGATGCTCATAACTGCTCTTCAACTTCATCCGTAATTGTCGGAACTAATTCACAGATATATGCAACCGCAAGTGCAACTCCAATTGTTGGGATTTTACCGGTAACTGTCGATTTTACATTTACAGGAAGCGGTGCAACGCAGTTTCATTGGGATTTTGGCGATGGAGGCACCTCAACTCTTCAAAACCCATCACATCTATATACAGCAGATGGCGTTTTTACCGTAACCTTAACTGTTAACTCAGGTGCTCCGGACTTTTGTCAGGATATTGTAACTTTAACAATTGAGATTTTAAAACCTTCAAGTGTAATTATTCCAAATGTATTTACGCCAAACAATGATGGTCAGAATGATTATTTTTATGCAAAATCGGAAGGTCTGATAATTGAGGAAATGCTCATATATAACCGTTGGGGAGAAAAAGTATACAGTTGGAATGAAGTTGGCGGAAAATGGGATGGCAAAGAAACAAATGGTAAAGATGCTTCAGACGGAACGTATTTTTATATTTTTACCGGAAAAGGTTTTGATAATGTTGATTACACACAAAATGGGTCTGTGACTCTAATGAGATAAATCTCTATAGGAGTTCAAAATATTTTATTTTGATATTTCAGGAGTTTCCAAAAAACACAGCAAATTGCTTACATAAAGAACTTCAGTAGCTTGGAATATCATTTATAATCTCACAACTTCACTCTGAATCGATGCAGATTCTGATATTTCTGCAGATAGGATATTTATCTAATAATTTTTTTAATAATAATATCGCTTATTAAAGCGAAAAAAAACAATAAATTAATCGAAATTCATTGATTTTTTGTATCTTTGCACCCCAAAATTTATAAAAAAATGATAAATATAACGCTGCCTGACGGCTCAGTGCGAACATACGAAGAAGGAATAACAGGAATTGCAATTGCTAAAAGCATAAGCGAAGGTCTTGCACGTAATGTTCTGGCAGCAAAGGTTAATGATGAAGTTTGGGATGCCGGCAGACCAATATACAAAGACTCTAAGGTTAAACTTTTTACATGGAATGATGATGAAGGAAAGGCAACCTTTTGGCATTCTTCAGCACATATTATGGCAGAAGCATTGGAGTTTTTCTATCCTGGAACAAAATTCGGTATAGGTCCTGATATTGAAAGCGGATTTTATTATGATATCGATCTTGGTGAAAAAACAATTACCGAGGAAGATCTTAAAAAAGTTGAAGATAAGATACTTGAAATAGCAAGAAAATCACAGCCTTTTATCCGAAAGGAAATTTCCAAGAAAGATGCCATCGATTACTTTTCAAAAAAAGGGGACGAGTATAAACTTGAGCTTATTAATGATCTTAAAGATGGAGAGATAACTTTATATCAATCAGGCAACTTTACAGATTTATGCCGAGGACCTCATTTGATTGACAGTTCTCCAGTCAAAGCAGTTAAACTGTTGAATATTGCTGGTGCATACTGGCGAGGTGATGAAAAACGTAAACAACTTACCAGAATTTACGGAATTACATTTCCCAAGCAAAAAGACCTTACAGATTATCTTGTTTTACTTGAAGAAGCAAGAAAAAGAGATCACCGTAAACTTGGTAAGGAATTAGAATTATTTACTTTTTCCCAGAAAGTTGGACAAGGTTTGCCTTTGTGGTTGCCTAAAGGTGCTGCTCTAAGAGAAAAACTTGAAGCTTTTTTAAAAAAAGCTCAGAGAAAAGCCGGCTATGTTCAGGTAATGACTCCACATATTGGTCATGTAAATTTATACAAGACTTCAGGGCATTTTCAGAAGTACGGTAAGGATTCATTTCAACCAATAAAAACTCCTGTTGAAGGCGAGGAGTTCATGTTAAAACCAATGAATTGCCCGCACCATTGTGAAATTTATACTTGTAAGCCAAGATCTTATAAAGATTTACCAATCAGACTTGCCGAATTCGGAACTGTTTACAGATATGAGCAAAGTGGTGAACTTCATGGATTGACAAGAGTTCGTGGGTTTACACAGGATGATGCACATATTTTTTGTACACCTGAACAAGTGAAAGAAGAATTCATTGGAGTAATTGACATCGTTCTGTATATTTTTAAAACACTTGATTTTAAAGAATTTACCGCACAAATTTCTCTTCGTGACCCGGATGATAAAGAAAAGTATATCGGCTCGGAAGAAAACTGGGCTAAAGCCGAGCAGGCAATAATTGAAGCGGTAAAAGAAAAAGGAATTGAAGCAAAAATAGAAATTGGTGAAGCTGCTTTTTATGGTCCTAAGCTGGATTTTATGGTTAAAGATGCTTTAGGCAGAAAATGGCAGTTAGGAACTATTCAGGTTGATTATAACCTACCTGAGCGTTTTGAGCTTGAGTATATCGGAAGTGACAACCAAAAGCACAGACCGGTGATGATTCATCGTGCTCCATTTGGTTCTATGGAGAGATTTGTTGCTGTTTTACTTGAACACTGTGCAGGTAATTTCCCTTTGTGGCTTGCACCTGATCAGGTTATAGTGCTGCCAATCAGTGAAAAATATGAAAATTATGCAAAAAAAGTTTCATATTTCTTAAAAAATGTCGAAATTCGCGCCGAGATTGATAGCAGGAATGAGAAAATAGGTAAGAAGATACGCGATGCAGAGATTCTGAAAATACCGTATATGCTTATTATTGGTGAGAAAGAAGAACAGGAAAACACTGTTTCGGTGAGAAAGCATGGCACCGGTGATTTAGGCATAATGAAACTTGAAGAGTTTGCAGAGCATTTTGAAAATGAAATTAAAAATATTCTAGAATATTAATTTTTTAAATAAATAAATTACTAACTAAACAGGGAGGAATAAATATAGCAACACAACAAAATTTTTCTCATGGTCCACGCAGATTGGAGAAAAAAGAAGAGCAATATAAAATCAATGACAGGATAAAAGCTCCTGTTGTACGTGTAGTTGGAGAGAATATTCAAATGGGAATATATCAGATTAAAGAAGCAATATCTATTGCTACTGATCAAGGTCTTGACCTTGTTGAAATTTCTCCAAATGCCAACCCACCGGTATGTAAAGTTATTGATTATAAAAAGTTTCTTTACGAGCAAAAGAGAAAACAAAAAGAAATGAAAGCCAAAACAGCTAAAATTGTTGTTAAAGAAATAAGGCTTGGACCAAATACCGATGATCATGATTTTAATTTTAAACTTAAACATGCTATAAAATTCCTTCAGGAAGGTGCGAAAGTCAAAGTTGATGTGTTTTTTAAAGGAAGGTCTATTGTTTATAAAGATCAGGGTGAACTTATCCTGCTCAAATTCGCTGATGACCTTTCTGAGTATGGGAAACCCGAGCAACTTCCAAAACTTGAAGGTAAAAGAATGATGATGATTATTTCACCAAAAAAACATTAAATAATAACCACTAAATTTTGTATAATGCCAAAAATGAAAACCAAATCCGGCGCTAAAAAAAGAACCTCTTTCACTGGTACCGGAAAAATTAAAAGAAAGCACGCATACAAAAGCCATATCCTGACTAAAAAGGATACTAAACGTAAACGTAATCTTACTTATTCTACAACAGTTGATAAAGCTGATGAAAAAAGAATAAAAAGAATGCTTGCTTGTTAAGTTAATTAATTTATTAACCTTACTCTCAGCTTTTAAAGTTTTCGTTAAACGAAACGCTGAAGTAAAAAATGTAAAATTATGCCAAGATCAGTAAATTCAGTTGCTTCCAAGCAACGCAGAAAAAAACTCCTTAAAAAAGTTAAAGGCCAATTTGGAAGGAGAAAGAATGTCTGGACGGTAGCAAAAAATGCATACGAAAAAGGACAACAGTATGCTTACCGTGACAGAAAAAACAAAAAAAGAGAATTCAGAGGATTGTGGATTTCTCGTATTAATGCCGGAGTTAGAGAATTTGGAATGTCTTATTCACAATTCATCGGAAAACTTCATGAAAAAAATATTGAACTTAACCGCAAAACACTTGCAAATCTTGCCATGAACGACCCCGAAGCTTTTAAAGCTGTTGTTGAAATGGTAAAGTAAGAAATAATTAATTTTTTGAAAAAGGAAACCACAAAAGGTTTCCTTTTTTTATTTAATCTGCGTAAATTTACTGAACTATTTTTTGTGAAGTTAAAAATCTTAACATGAAAAAAATTATAATTCTCTCCGTTTTCCTTTTATCATTAATTAATCTCAGCGCATTTTCTTCATATATCGAAAACTGGCCGGTCTCCATAACTCAACCTGATGGCAGAGTTATAAAATGTTTTGTAACCGGTGATGAGTTTTATAATTGGCTTCATGATGAGGGAAATTACACCATAATTCAGAATAATGAAACAGGTTACTATTGCTACGCCATATTGCAAAACGGGAAAATTATTGCATCACAATTCATAGTAGGTGTTGATGATCCGGCAATATCAGGTCTCGTTACCGGAATAAATATCACCCCTCAAGAAATGCTTAAAATAAGGAATGCCAAATTAAATGCAAAAAGAAAGAATTTTAAGTTATTTAAACCCGGACAGAAATCCGGTGGTATGGATACAATTAATAATATTGTAATCTTTATAAGGTTCAGCGACGAATCAGAGTATACTGAGGACACATCTTTTTATGCCAATATGTTCAATAATACACCTAACAATAGTTCTATGAAGAATTATTTTGCAGAGGTATCTTATAATAAAATGTATATAAATTCAACATTTTATCCTCATGCTTCAGGTGCTACAGTGATTTCTTATAAAGATAATCACCCTAGAGGATTTTATATGCCATATAACTCATCTACTAATCCTTTAGGTTATCAAGGAGTTGAGGAATGGGAAAGAGAAGACAGTCTTGTTGCAAAAGCTATGATTGCAATAAGAAATCAGATACCTTCAAGCCTTGATATTGATTATAATAATGATGGATATATTGATAATGTTTGTTTTATCGTTGATGGTAATACAACTGCATGGAGTACTTTATTGTGGCCACACAGGACTTCGCTATCTAGCATAACAGTAATGGTTAATGGTAAGCAATTTTCAGATTATAATTTGCAAGTCCAGAACCACCTAAGCTTTTATTCTGTTGGTGTCCTTTCACATGAAATGTTTCACACACTTGGCGCCCCTGATCTTTATCATTATATGAATCAGGGAGTAATGACACCTGTTGGGCAATGGGATATTATGGAAAATAATACAAACCCGCCACAGCATATGGGTGCTTACATGAAATACAAATATGGGAACTGGTTATCGTCAATTACTGAAATTTCTACACCCGGAACATACACTCTTAACCCATTAACAAACGCTAATGGTAATTGTTTTAAAATAGCATCACCAAACTCTACAGATGAATTTTTTATTGTTGAGTTCAGAAAAAAGATTGGTGTTTTTGAAAACTCACTTCCGGGAACAGGTTTATTGGTGTACAGGATAAATACAAACTTTATGGGAAATGCAGGTTATGATCCAAGCAATAATATTTTTGATGAAGTTTATATTTACAGACCTTATGGTTCAACTGATATAAATGGACAGACTTCGAATGCAAATTTTAGTCTTGACCTTGGTCGTACCAAAATAAATGATATTACAAATCCATCAAGTTTTCTTACAAATGGTGAAAATGGTGGTTTGATGATATCTAATGTAACCAGTTCTGATAATACAATTAGTTTTGACCTTGGCGGCGGTCCTGTGGTTATGAATGATGCAGCCATAGAACTTGTTGTAAATCCGGTTTCATCCTGCAACCTTGGCAGCGATGAGACCATTAGTATACTTGTTAAAAATTACGGGCAAAACACGATTTCTGGAGGATTAAATTTATCATATAAAATAAACGGGGTCGCTGCTGTTACTGAAACATATTCAGGTCCGGGAATTTTGCCGGGGCAAACTGTTACATATTCATTTGCAACTCATGCAAATCTTTCAGCTTCATCTGATTTTAATATAAAAACATTTGCCACATTATCAGGTGATACTAAGCATAATAACGACACATTGTCAGTAAATATAAGTAAATCTTCTTTAGCCTATCAGTCGGCTGATATTCAAAACAGCACTGGAACATATAGCGATTTGGGTACCAGTGGCACGATTATCAATACTGCAAATCAGGATGATGCAAATTCTGCTGCAACAGATATCGGATTTGCATTTTATTATAACTGTACCTCATTCACTCAATTTATATTAAACACGAATGGTTTTATAAAGCTTGGAAACACAGCACCATCTGCAGCTGCCATGTATTTTAACACCGCTACTACTTCTGATGATGGAGTATTTAATAGTAACAATTCTTCTGATAACAATATTATTATTCCATTTAATCATGACCTGATCAATGGCACTTCAACAGCAGAGTATAGAAAATTCACTTCCGGAACTGCACCGAACAGAGTTTGCATAATTCAGTTTAAAAATGTCAGAGACAAAACTACTTCACCTTCTCAGCAATATAATAATATGAATTTTCAGATAAAGCTTTATGAAACAACAAACAAGATAGAATTTGTCTATGGAAACTGGCAATCATCTGCAAATCAATCTTCATTTAAAACTTCTGCTCTTGGAATAAAAGGCTCTGGAAGTGGTTACGGACAACTTATAACAGGAAGAAAAAGCTCAGTTCTTGACTGGTCTTCAATTATTTTTGAGAATCTTAATTACAGCGGAACATCTACTTTAAATTTTGGTAATCCACCAGACAGGCCAAAACCTGATCAGGGAAGAACTATTTCATTTATTGCTAATACAAATTTGGCAAGTGTCATAACCGGTGCAGCAACATCAGTTACTTCAACATCAGCCATCCTTAATGGAAGTATTACCGGAATGGGAATATTCACCAACTCATATTTTGAATATGGAACAACAACCTCTTACGGCAATATAGTAATAGGAAACCCTTACAGTATTTATAATCCTTCATTAGCATCAGTTTCCACAGGATTAACAGGTCTGGCGCCAAATACAACATATCACTATAGGATAAGAGCTACAAACATAAATGGAATTTCGTCAGGAAATGATATGACATTTAGCACGGCAACTGTAGGTTTAGAAAACAATGATGAGGCTGAGAAATCTATTTTAATATATCCAAATCCAAATGACGGGCACTTTCATATTATGATAGATAATGGCTGCCCACTTGATGGATACCTGCGTGTTTTTAATTTTACCGGACAAAACATTTATAATAATAAGATTTATTTTTTAGGCAAAAATGCTGAAATAAACCTTAATGACCTTCCAACCGGAATTTATTATCTAGATATTAATTATGATAATGTAAGATATTCGGAAAAATTACTGATTAAATAGTTCGAATAATTCTAAACTATAAATATTGTTCAATATATTCATACTCAGGAGTAAGTTCACCTTTGTGCAGAATAAGTCCCTTTTTTATTGCCCTTGGAAGATCAAGATCATTATAAGGAAGATCAAAATCAGCATGTGAAATAGATTTTACAAAATTAACCAGTACATCAGCAAACCCATTTGATGAATCTCTAGGAATTTCACTTGGAAGAATATCAACAGCCATGACAAGTAATCCATCACCTTCATGCCCCATTTTATATTTGCGGGTTATAGGATTATACACAAAAATCGGGTCTTCTATAAGTGTTCCTTTGTGAGTACATTCTATTGAGCCATCGGGGTCACATGTTACATCACCAATAACCGTAAGCTTTGGTTTTCCTTTGGAATACAGTTTTTCGAGATAATCTTTTGTGACTATTCTCGGATATCTTTTATCCCAATACATGCAATTCATTAAAACCGAAAGGTGTGGGATATATTTTTCAAATTTACTTTTGTATTCATGCGGATTTGCATAAAGGTCATTCAGGTCAAATTCTCCACCATCTATCCGTTCATAAATATCTTCTTCCTTAAAAATTACTTTATGAATAATATTGTCAGGAATTTTTGACCTGAATTTAAGTGTCAGAAGTTTTTCAGGAGAAATTTCTTTTACCGGAAGCAGGCCTAATATTTCCTGTGCCCCGCTTGATACATTTCCATATCCTGTAAATCCAACAACAAATGGTCTGAGTTCGCTAGGAATTCCATTTTCAGCAATAAGTTGACCTAT